>JBCCHV010000018.1 GCA_039028635.1 Acidobacteriota bacterium | reverse complement strand
CATGGCTCGCTCGGCTCGGCTGTCGAACCCCACCGGCCTTGCGAGGGACGCCGAAGGCAACCTCTACATCGCCGATCGCGGCCACGACCGCATTCGTCGGGTGACGCCTGCGGGAGTTATCACCACCGTCGCCGGCAACGGCGGCACCACCTTCGACCCGGCGAGCGAGGGACAGCAGGCGACCGCAGTGGCAGTGCCCGATGGTAAGTCGGTCACCGTCCGGCGAGACGGCACGATCGTCATCGCCAGCCTCGACCGGCTTCTCGCCGTCGACCCGGACGGGCGTTTGCGCACCCTCCTGGGCGGCGGCACGGCGAATCCCATCGTCGCCGGCGTGCCGTCGCTGAACGGCGACTTCGGCAACTTGTGGAGCCCAAACGAGATGCCCGACGGCACGCTGGCCGTCGGCGACGGCTTTCTCTCGGTGGTCTTTCAAATCGGTGAGCCTTTGCCTGGCTACAGCGGCGACGAAATCCGCATCCCCAATCCCTCGGGCACCGAGGTCTGGGTTTTCGACCGCCAAGGGCGCCACCTCAAGACCGTCGACAGCCTCACCCAGGCAGACCTCTGGGCTTTCGCCTACGACGCGGAGGGCCGCCTGCTGACGCTCACCGATGGCGACAACCTCACCACCGCTATCGAGCGGATCGCCGGAGTGCCGAAAGCCCTCATCGGCCCCTACGGCCACCGTACCGAGCTCGGCCTCGACCCCAACGGCTGGCTCAACGACGTCACCACCCCCGCCGGTCGGCAGCAGACCTTCCGTTACACCGAGGACGGCCTGATGGACCGTCACACCGATGCTCGGGGCGCCACCTCCGAGTACCTGTTCAGCGAGACCGGCCACCTGATCGCCGCCACCAATCGCGCCGGCACCACCCAGACCTTCACCCGTTTCGGATTCGGTGAGGACTACCGCGTGCTGCAGACCTCACCCTCGGGCCTGGCGACCCGCTACCACGTCAACCGGCAAGGCTCCGGAGCGACCGAGAACACCCGCACCCGCTCCGACGGCTTCGCCACTACCACGTCGCGCAGCGCCGACGGAACCCGCCAGCAGGTGGCGCCGGACGGCACCGTCACCACCACCCGCCTGGCCGCCGATCCGCGCTTCGGAATGACCTCGGCGATCGCCGCCGAAGTGGTCACCACCACCCCCGGCGGCAAGACCCGCGTCACCCAGCACGATCGAGCCGTCACACTGGGTGATCCCCTCGATCCGCTGTCGGTGACCTCCATGATCGACACCGTCACCGTCAACGGCAAGACCTCCACCCGGGCCTGGGACGCTGCGACCCGCACTTATACGCTGACCAGCCCCGAAGGACGCATCGTCACCGTCAAGGTGGACGAGCAGCGCCGGCCTCTCGAGACCAAGTTGCCGGGCTTCCTCGCCGTCGAGATGTCCTATGACACCGATGGCCTCGTCCGGAGCATCGCCCAGGGCTCGGGCACCGATCGTCGTGAAATGGCCTTCGACTACGACCTCCTGGGCCGTCTCGAAACTCACACCGATCCCGAAGCTCGCACCACGACCTACACCCACGATCCGGACGATCTCCCGAGCTCCCAAGTGCTGCCTGGGAATCGCACCCTGGGCCTTGGCTTCGATGGCAACGGCAACCTGAATCGAGTCACCCCGCCGGGACGCCCCGACCATACCTTCGAGTACACCCCGGACGACCTTCCCGAGCTCTATCGGCCCCCCACCTTGGGGGGCAACTTCGAGTCGTCGAGCTCGACCTTCGACAACGATCGACGCCCCGAGCTCATCACTCGCGCCGGCCGTCAGGAAGTCGACCTGGGATACGACCCGGAAGGCCGACTCGAATCCATCGCCGTCGACGGCGACGCACTGACCTATGGTTACAGCGACACCACCGGACAGCTCGAAAGCCTCACCGGTCCCGCCGCCGCACCAGATCGACAGGCCCTGACCTACGGCTTCGACGGCTTCCTACCGACGTCGACGACCTGGAGCGGCCCTGTCGCCGGATCCGTCGCACGCAGCTTCGACGACGACTTCCGCCTCACCACGGAGTCCGTCAACGGTCTCCACACCGTCACCTTCGTCTACGACGACGATGGCCTGCTCGAAGGGGCGGGCGACCTCGACCTCATCCGGTCGGCGAGCAGCGGGTTCCTCACTGGCACCGCCCTCCAGTCGGTCACCACGGCGACGGGCTACAGCCCCTTCGGCGAGATCTCGAGCCTGAGCGCGACAGCCGTCTCCACGGAGATCTTCCGCATCGACGTACCGGTGCGAGACTCGCTCGGCCGCATTGTCGAGACCCGCGAGACGATCCAAGGCGTCACCGACACCGTGATCTACGACTACGACCCGGCCGGCCGCCTCGAGACGGTCACCAAGAACGGCACCCTTGTCGCCACCTACGGGTACGACGCCAACGGCAACCGAACGTCCTTCAGCAGTCCCAACGAGACCATCACTGCCGTCGTCCACGACGACCAGGACCGACTCACCACCTATGGCGACCTCACCTTCACCTACAAAAAAAGTGGCGAGCTCGCCACCAAAACCCAGAACGGCCAGACCGTCCAATACGGCTACGACGCCTTCGGCAACCTCCGGACCGTCGACCTGCCGGACGGCATTTCCATCGAGTACCTGGTCGACGGCGAAGGCCGGCGCATCGGCAAGAAGGTGCAAGGCGTTCTCGGGCAGGGCTTCCTCTACGGCGATCGCCTCAACCCCATCGCCGAGCTCGATAGCTCTGGCGCCGTTCTTTCCCGTTTCGTCTACGGAAGTAAAGGCTGGGTGCCCGACTATCTCGTCAAGGGCGGAGTCACCTATCGCATCCTCAGCGACCTGCGCGGCAGCGTACGACTGGTCGTCGACGCCGCCACCGGAGCCATCGTCCAACGCCTCGACTTCGACGAATACGGCCGCGTCCTCCAAGACACCAACCCCGGCTTCCAGCCCTTCGGCTATGCCGGCGGCCTCTGGGACCCGCAGACCGGGTTGGTAAGATTTGGCGCCAGAGACTACGACCCCGAGATCGGCCGCTGGACCGCCAAAGACCCCATCGGCTTTGCCGGAGGAGACACCAACCTCTATGCCTATGTCGCCAATGATCCGATCAATCTCATCGATCCCAGCGGCGAAATCGCTCCTCTGGCGGTGCTCTACCTCCTGGCCGAGATCGGATTCACCATCTATGACATCTACGATCTCCTCAACACCCTCCAAGATCCCACCGTCAGCGACTGCGAAAAGCTCCTCACCGCCATCGGAGCCACCCTCGGCATCGCCGCCGTCGGAGGGGGCTACGGCTGGCTCGCGAGGAAGCTGTATCGGTGGTACAAGGCGAGAAAGGCTGCGGATCTACTCAAAGACGTCGCAAAAAGGCAGTCCAGGAAGGCACCCAATCAGGTCCCTCCCGGAGTTCGAACCCTAGAAGGGCAGTATATAGATGACCTTGGGAGAGTTCAGCCATGGAAGGCACACTACGACGAGTACGGCAGGCAAGTAGGTCGGACGGACTTTAATGCAGGAAACCGTTCTCAAGGAATCCCCGACACTCATTATCATAGGACGGAGTACAGTGCTCAATTCCCCCACGGAAAATCGGCAGGGGATCACGTCCCTGGTGAATTTCCCGGAGTAAGACCATGAACCTAATCGAAACTTATCTCGCGAATAAGCCAGCCTCGTACGGACCGATAGTCTCACTAAACTTCACTCAGCATGAGGACCTGACGAAAGACGATGACATCGTAGTTCGAGAACTTCGACTGATTCTTGCAAAGGGAATCGAGCTATCAGGAGAGCGCCTCGGTCTCCGGTTTCTGGGCATCTACAATCTCAGATTCGAACAACCAGAGCTCAGCTTGGCCTCGCTAGGATTTATTGAACTTTTCGAAACGGACTTCGGTTTTCGCGCTCACGAAGAACAGGGTCTTCTCAAGTTCGACTTTCAGGACCTCAAGATTAAGAGATTCGGAATCAACGAGAATCTAACCTGGCCTGACTAACCACGACACTCCAACCTCCACTGATCCGCGCCCGGCGTCACTCGTCAGCATGAGCCTGCTCGCCCATGGAAACACCGCTGGCCCAGTGGATTGAATCTATAGTCCATTGATCGGGTACAAACCGAAGAAATCGCACCTTCCTCAGCTGCAGTCCCGAGAAGGAACAAGAACACCGATCGTGAAGGTGACCACCACTCGTCGATCTGGAGAAGTCGAGTCGAGACGGTCAAGAGCGATTTCCAGAGCCATCAACCTTGCACTATCTCAAGCTCTCCGCAAACCTCTTTTCCTCACCACTTCAATTGGAGTTCCCGGGACCTAATCTGAGTGAGACCCCATTCGAACTCTCAGGAAACCTGCAACGTGAACTCGAGAACTGGAATGCAGAGTACTTCCTAAAAGTACCACCCTCTGAAGACTTGCAATCTGACCCAGAAACGAGAGGTGTGATTCAAGATCTTGACAATCGAGGGTTAACACTCTGCCAAATGGTTCAATCCGAACTAAACGACGGAAGCAAGATCAAATACTACAGTGAGGGACTTGGTCGGGAGCTACCAATTATCGATCTAATCACCAGAGACGAAGACTGAATCTAGAGACTCGACATGGGCCAGACATCCCGATGGACTAGCGTAACCTCGCAACTCGACGTCAACCAGCTCTTGGAAATCACGATGGGATTCCACGACTCAGTAACTACCGTCGTCTCTTGGAAGGGCAACGCATTTATCTCGACGAACGGAGCACTTGGACAAGACGGCTACGGATCGCTCTTCCTCGGAGTAGGATCCCAATACCCAGGAGTACCAGACATCGTCGCAAGAATACGAGGCGTCAAGTCCTTCGAATATCGCTATGAATCAGAACCCTTGGACCCTACATTAAAACTCTTGCCCCAAGGGATCCACTTAGAATTCGGACCCTGGCGTGCTACTAGAGAGGCCCTGCAATACCGCATCTTCGCCCAAACCCGGCCAGGGCCTCATTTTGCTCTTGACGACGAGTGGTGACTCGACTTTCCGCTCAACGGATTCTTTTCGTCGCCTGAAAATCGATCCAGCGATCTGACCAAATTCAAAATCACACCAATGATCAATAGAAAAGAAGAGATATCTAGCGATGACGCATATCGGGCTATGATCATCTTCCTCAGAGATATCTACCTGAGAACCAAATCAGACGACCTTGGTTCCCTACTGGGCAGTATGTGCCTCTTGTCCGATGGGAAACCAGCAGACCAAGCGATCTTCCACGAATGGCAGACGGCCGTCCGACAAGCGACTCAAGGTACCGTCGACATTCAACTTCGACTGCAGAACACCAAACCCCGGTGAACTCGCCGCAGTGTCGGGACGATCATCCAGTGACGTCGGAGCCCACCCGTTTGGAGCTAGCAGTCCTCAGGAAGACCCTCAAGGGAGAATCTCGAGCGCTCGAGCTCCTTCGAGCACAGCTGAAGACTCTTCAAGTCGTCTCTCGGAAAATCACCGGTTCAGGATTTTTCTCAAAATTCGAGATTAGTCCAGAGCGGAGAATCGACATCCCTGATATTCAGTTCGGAGACGTCATCGCCAACATCACCGGCCTAGCTCACGGTGCCGGCTTCTTGCTCTACCTCCGAGAAGGGCAGCTTGACCTCTTGGAGGGATACTCCTTCGAAGAGCCTTGGCCTCGAGAGATTGTCGATTTCTCGCTTTCTTACAAGAATGAGGATCAACGCGACTGGGGCCATCTAGGCCCTTTTCTCAACGATTGGAAGTAGCCCATCGAAGTCAAACCGTCAAGAAGAAATCAGACGATGCGGACTCACCTCGACCACCTGTTCGAACCCGGCGGTCCATATGTGTCAGCCGGGCTCGGCGAGAGCGAGCGAAGGAACTGGAACACCCAGGCGTTTTACGCTCGACCGGGCCTGAGATGCTGTGCGCGCAACCTCAGGGGCCCGAAGATGAGAACGGTCCAAGGACTGATGAATGAATTCCCGGCAGCCCTGCAGTTCTTCGACGACTTCGGAGAAAATTGGTACGCGCTCGAAGAGTGTCTCAGCTACTTGGATGAGTGGCTCCCGGCCGACGCCTACATCCTCGTCATCGAGCGATGTGAAGAGCTTCTGAAAGATGAGCCTGGCGAGCTAACGACATTCCTCAAGGTACTTCATGCGGTGGGCTCGTTCTGGTCGCAGACCATCGATGACAAGTCCCGTTTCAGCCGAAAGGCAATTCCCTTCAATGTTCTCCTCCATTTTTCGCAAGACTCAGGGAAGAAGCTTAGAAGGCTCAGAGAAGTCGCCAATCAGGCCGGGGTTCCCCTACACGAATCGTCCTGAATCACTCCGAAAAGTCTCCCATGGAAAAACAAGAGCCTCGAAGTTCCAGCCGACTAGAGCACAGCAGACTTTCTTCCAAATTTGCGTACCGTGCGATGTTTACTTTCCTCGATGAGATCTTCCGCCGGACAAAGTCCGATAATCTTGGGGCCTTACCCGGCAGCATCAGCCTGCTCGATGACTGCAGGGCCGCGTATCCAGACATCGAAATCTTCTCAGGTCCAGCTCCGAGAAGGAACAAGAACGCAGTCCGCGAAGGCGACTACGGATTCTTCCGATGATCTGGTTAGTCTTAGTCTTGGGAGGACTAGTCTTCGTCTGGTGGCTTCTCAACGGCCCTGGGGTCAATCGCAAGGTCTCGCAAATGGACCTTGAGATCTACCTGGACATCCTGTACCGCTGCGGATTCCCAAACAGCACCGCAGTGATCACGATCCCAAGACGAAGAGAGTTCATTCAATTCCGCAGAAGATTTCTCGACGATGGAACGACGGACATTCAATTGGGTTTCCCTCTTGCCTCCTGGTCTTCCGGGTATTACGAAAATTTCGTCAAACTCGTTGAAAGAGGAAAAATCGCCTATTTCACAGAAAGCACGGAAGAAGGGACTGTAACCCAATTCACACTCATTAATTTCAACGGCGACCTCCATCGCGCTGGCGACCTCGCCAGAAGAATCCTCCGAGAGGTCTTTGGCGTTGAAGAAGACGTCAAAGTCACTGTAGAGCTCTCCAATTGCAGCCTGAAGGAAGTGCACGTTGAATCAGAGCCTAAGTGAGTTTCCACCCACGCCCGGAGGTCATGCAGTGATTTGGACTCTGGTGATTCTGGCCGGAGTGATGCTCATGCTCTGGCTCAGCCGTCGCCCTGGAAAGCACCGACGAGTGCCGCAACTCGAGTTGGAAAAATACCTCGACAGGCTCCTGAGATCTGGACTAGAGGGAGGCCTCGCGATCATCGAGGTTCCAAAGACAGAAGAGTTCATCCAATTCAAAAAAATATTCAAACCTAACAGAAGATTCTCAATTGAACTTGGTTTTCCATTGGCCCCCTGGTCAACCGAGTTCTACAGTCAAGTGAGGGAAATACTGGAGTCCAACAACTGGGCATACTTCCGTAGCAGCACTGGCGACGAAACAGTTCGCGAGTTCACGCTCGCCGATTTTGGGAACGACGTTAAGCCCGCAGGAGACTGCAGTCGACTAATTCTGCGAGAAGCCTTCAGACTTCAACCGGAGGACACCGTTACAGTTCTTCTCCAGAGTATCAGCCCGCGGGACGAGGTCATCTCCTCACCCCCAGGGAAACCAAGCTCAACACATCATGGTTGAACACCGCACCATTGAGCTTGGCGACAAGTGGCGACCTCAGACCGAATTCCGTAAAAATTGATCCCAAACCTAATGAGAGATGGCCATGAAGAAGGCTCTCTACACGATAATTCTGATCAGCTCCCTCATCGCCAATATCGTTCTTTGTTCCTACGTACTTTATATCGCCGCTCTACTGGATGGCGCCGATACGGTGACGAAGGGACTATGGGAAAGACGGCAGATGGCATTGAAGATCATCAACTACCAGTGGACCGGAAAGCCGAGGCAGCAGGTCGATGAGATGGCACTTGAACTGGAGGAATAGGGAGCTCTGATCGGTCGCCATGGAGATACGTTGGAGATCGACGATTTCATCTTTCGAATCGAAAGCGGAAGAATTTCGGTGGTCGAGGACTTCGACAGCTTCAATGATCGGCCCGAGCTTGTAGATCCTCGTCCCGCCCGGTGAGATCATCTCCTCCCAAGTCGCATCAAAGGCTGGCACAGGAAGAGAAGAACAGAGTCCCTACCAGTCTGAATACAAGGTTCCATCCAGGCTGGTGAGCGCCGAGCTCGAGCGAACGTCCATGATTCCGGCGCTATCAGACAGATCCATGTTCACCGCTTCGACTTCGTGGAGCTCCTCATTCTCGAAGAGAAGCACCCATGCGCCTCCCGTCCCGGCCAGCGGATCGACCGGAACGCGACGCAAGTATCCTCCATCCACGAGCGCTTGCAGCGAGCTCGGGTAGTGCCCTGTGTCACCGTGATATCGATCGAGGACAAACCTCAGGGTGTGAAGGTTCGTTCGCAGGACAGCCTCTTTGGTCCGCATCGGATAGTCTCGAAGACTCGGTAACGCGATCGTGGCGAGAATTCCGATCATTGCCACCACGATGATCAGTTCCAGCAGTGTGAACCCTTGCTGGTTCGTGGAAGCTTGCCGTTTCATCCCCTGGCCTCCTCGCTGAATAGGACCCTCGACAACTTCTACGGCTTCGAGCAGAAGGCCGCCCAGGCCTCAATGGCAATCGGCTCGCCTATCGCAACGAGACAGCGGCCTTCTCCACCCCGTCCCCGGCCGCGAACCTCTTGCGGTAGGCGCTCGGACTGATGCCGAGGGTGCGGCGGAAGTGGAGGCGTAGGAGGCGCGCGTCGCTGAAGCCGCTGCGCTGGGCGATGGTCTCGAGATCGTCGGCGGTGGTTTCGAGAAGGGACTGGGCGTGGAGAACGCGCTCGCCGGTGAGCCAGCGATGGAGGGTGGTGCCGAGGTGGGACCGAAAGCGCCGCGCCAGGGTGCGGGCGCTGATGTGCAGGCCGGCGGCGACGGACTCGGCGGTGTGGGGCTCGGCGAGACGGTCGCGCAGCCAGTCGAGGGTCGGCGCCAGGTCACCGCTGCCGTCGCCGGCCAACGGACGCTCGATGAACTGCGCCTGGCCACCCTCGCGGTGGGGCGCCACCACCAGCCGGCGAGCCACCCGGTTGGCGACGGCGGCACCGTAGTCTTGGCGCACTAGGTGCAAACAGAGATCGAAGCCCGCGGCGCTGCCGGCGGAGGTGAGGATTTGTCCTTCGTCGACATAGAGAACGTCGGGGTCGACCTCGATCTCCGGATAGAGCCGCTCGAGGATTGGCGCATACAGCCAGTGAGTGGTCGCCCGCCGGCCAGCGAGCACGCCGGTGGCTGCCAGCACGAAGGCCCCGGAGCAGATCGACACCAGGCGGCAGCCGCGCCGATGGGCACGCTGCAGGGCAGCGATGACCGGTTCGGGCACGGCATCCTCCGGGCCACGCCAGCCGGGGACGATCACCAGGTCCGCCTGCGACAGAATGGACAGATCGTCGTCCACCACCAAGCCGAGCCCACCGGTGGCCTGCAGCGGTCCCGGGTCCATCGAACGCAGCTCGAAGCGATACCACGGGTCGATCTCCGGCCGTTGCAGACCGAAAACCTCGGTGACGATGCCGAGCTCGAGGGCACTGGCACGATCGTGGGTCAGCGCGACGACGAGGAGAGACCGAGCAGCCATGGCAGGATCTTACCGAAGATTGTCATACCTGCCACTCGTCCCGCGAGCACAGCGACTCTAGGATGAGCCTCGAACCGATCGAACCCGGGAGGCCGCCATGAGAATCCGATCCGCCGTTCAGCAGTTTCGTCCCGCCCCCTCCGCCGCCGCGGTGACCCACTTCGCCCGCCGGCTGAGCTTCGAGACCGACTGCTGGGACGTCCACTTCGCCCTCACCGAGCAAGAGCAGGACTTCGTTCTTCTCGACGTGCGCTCGCCGGACCTCTACGCCAAGGGACACCTACCGAAGGCCCTGTCCCTCCCCCACAGCGAGATCAGTCGAGAGCGCCTCGCCGAATACCCCGACGAAACCCTGTTCATCACCTACTGCTCCGGTCCGCACTGCAACGGCGCGAATCGGGCCGCCCTGCGGATCGCGCGCCTCGACCGGCCGGTGAAGATGATGATCGGCGGCGTCACGGGCTGGCTCGACGAGGGATTCGAGCTGGTCGGAGACGGCGGCGCATGAACAGTGGACTGGTGAACATCCGCCCGCTGGCGGAAGCGGACCTCGCCGAGCTTCTCGAGCTTTGCGCCGAGCACGCCGCCTACGAGCGGCAGCGCTTCGAGCGCGGCGAGCAAGAGCTCCGTTGGCGCGACATGATCCTCGGTCGCGAGCCGCGGCTGCGCTGCTGGGTGGCCGAAGACGCGACCGGCTTGGTGGGCTTCGCGAGCTGCTCGACCGAGGCCGCCACCTGGTCGGCGTCCCAGTACGTCCACCTCGACTGTCTCTACCTGCGTCCGCAGGCCCGCGGCAGCGGGCTGGGAAGACAACTCCTGCGCCGAGTCGCCGCGACCGCCGAAGCGGTCGGCAGCGATCACCTGCAGTGGCAGACGCCGGTGTGGAACCACCGCGCCGCCAGCTTCTATCGTCGGCTGGGCGCGACGGCTCGCCACAAGCTGCGCTTTGCCCTCGGCGGCACCGCCCTCGCCGACCTGCTGGCCGATCGACCGACGGAGCCCACGGCGCCAGACCCCGAGCCCGGCCCAGACACCTATGCCCCGCGCCAGTGCCGCTTTCTGGGGATCGAAACCTGGCAGGACTGGCAGTGCAAGCTCTACGGCATCACGCGGGGAGGAGCCGAGATCTCGGCCGAACAGGCTGACGCCGCCCGCCAAGCCGTGCGTGCGACCCTGCCGACGCCCGGCCAAGGCCCCGGCCGATTCGGCCTCGGCTTCGCCATCCTCCACGCCGGTACCGAGGCCAACTGGCTGCTGGTGGACTGGTGGACCGACGGCGGCATTCTGCGCCAGAAGATGCTCGCCGCGCCCCTCGACCAGGCATCAGGGTTCGTTGCCGTCAGCGATCCCGAAATCACCGCCTGCGTTTGGGAGCTGGCGGTGATCGATCACGAGCGGCGAGCCTGGATCGAGGCCGGCATGGCCCGGCCCTCGGCGGTCGACGAAGGGACCTACCTGGGCCGAGTGCTCGAGGGCGACATCTAGACCTACCCCTCACCCGTAGTCGGAGGCGCGGGCGAGACCAAGATCAGTCGCGCAGGGCCAGCATCGGGTCCACCCTCGACGCCCGCCGCGCCGGCAGCAGGACCGCCGCCACCGCCACCGCCAACAGCAGAACGGCGGTCGAGGTGATGGTCATGACGTCCGTCGAGCTGACCTCGAAGAGCAGGCTCTCGAGTAGTCGGCCGACCAACAGGGTGAAAACGACACCGAGACCGATGCCGAGTAGAACCGGCTTGAGGCCCCGGCGCAGCACCCAGCTCAGGATCTCGTTGGCCTGGGAGCCCAGGGCCATGCGGACGCCGATCTCCTGGGTGCGTTGGCTGACGCCGTAGCTCACCACGCCATAGATCCCCACCGCTGCCAGCATGAAAGCGAGGACGGCAAAGGCCAGCAGCACCATCAGCAAGAAACGCTGCCGCGAGACGCTGTCGGAAACGAAGCGTTCGAGGGTCAGGCTGGGGGCGATCGGCTGATCGGCGTCGATCTTCCAGATGGCCGAGCGCACCTGCTCCGAAAGACCCCCGAGGCGGTCCTCTTCTCCCCACACCACGACCTGCAGATAGGGCAAGGGGAAGGCCATCTGGGGATGAGGCTTGTACATCGCCGGCCGCGGCTCGAGGTCCATCCCCGACTCGCGCACGTCGCCAACCACCCCGACCACCTCGGCATAGGGACCGTCCGGTCCGGCGGTGCTGAGGCGCTGGCCGACCGGGTTCTCTCCCGGCCACACCAGCTCGGCGAGGGTCTGGTTGACCACCATCACGAGCGGCGCTTCGCCATGGTCGCTGTCTCGGAAGGTGCGTCCGCGCAATAGCGGAATGCCAAGGGTGCGGAAGTATCCCGGCGTGACCAGGTCGAAGGCCGCCACCGGCACATCCGCCGGATCCGGCACCGGCTGGCCGGCAACGTGGTACTGCAGCTCCAGGCCACCCATGGTGAGGGGCCGAGTGGTCAGGCCGCCGGCTTCTCGCACTCCCGGCCGGGACCGCACCTCTTCGAGGGCGCGGCGATAGAACTCGGCGATGGCGTCACGGTCCGGATACTTCGAGGTCGGTACCGACATCGCCATGATCACTCGTCCCTCGGTCTCGAAGCCGGGGCTCTTCGACTGCAGCTTGTAGAAGCTGCGGGCCACCAATCCACCGGCCACCAAGAGCACCATCAAAAGCGCCGTTTGAGCTACCACCAGGGCGTTGCGGAAGCGATTCTGGCGCGCCGATCCGGCGGTCCGCCCGCCGCCATCCTGGAGCGCCGGAACCAAGGAGAAGCGCGCCCCGCGCAGGGCCGGCAAGAGCCCCACCAGCAGCGCCGTCAGGATGGTTGCGCCCAGGGTGAAGAGGATCACCCGGCCGTCGATGCCAACCTCGTCGAGGCGCATGATCGAGCGCGGCGCATAGCGCACCACGATCTTCAGCACCCAAGACGAGAGCATTAGGCCGAGGGCGCCGCCGCCGAGGGTCAGCAGCGCCGTCTCGGTCATCATCTGGCGCGCCAGGCTGCCGCGATCGGCCCCCAGGGCCATGCGCAGGGCGAGCTCCCGCTGGCGACCGGTGCTGCGCGCCAGGATCAAGTTGACCAGATTGGCGCAGGCGATCAGGAGAACCAGGCCGACGCCCGCCAGCAGCAGGTAGAGATTCTTCTGGATCGGACCGAGGGCGTCCTCCACCAGCAACGCCATGCCCGAGCTCCAGCCCTTGTTGGCGGTCGGGTACTCGCTCGCCAGGCGATCGGTGATGGCGTCCATGTCGCGCTGCGCCTGGTCCACCGTCACCCCCTCCTTGAGGCGCGCCAGGATGCGGAACTTGCGCGTCGCCCGACCCTCGAGGGTGAGCTCGTCGTCGCTGAGCACGCGGGGCACGAAGACCTGCGGATTGGAGAGATAGGGAATGCGCGCCTTCTCCGGCATGATGCCGATCACCTCGTAGGTCGAGGCGTTGAGGGAGACGGTCTTGCCGACCAGGTCCGGATCGCCGGCGAAGCGGCTCTGCCACAGGCCGTAGCTGATCACCGCCACCTTGTCCCGTCCCGCCTGGTCCTCGAGCGGCAGGAAGCCGCGGCCCGGGTTGGGCTGCGCCCCGAGGGCGGCGAAAAAGTCGTGCGAAACCTGCATCGCGAGCAGCCGCTCCGGCTCGTCGCCGCCGGTCAGGGTGAGATAGGCGGGATGGACCAGAGCCATCGACTCGAAGGTCTGGTTCTGCTCTCGCCAATCGAGAAAATTCGGCGGCGAGATGGTCCAGGGGCGACCATCCTTCTCTTCCCAGAGCACCGCGATGCGCTCCGGATCGTCATAGGGCAGGGGCCGCAGGATGACCGCGTTGACGACGCTGAAGATCGCCGCGTTGGCGCCGATGCCGAGGGCCAAGGTGAGCAGCGCGATGCCGGTGAAGGCCGGGCTCTTGCGCAAGCTCCGCAGCGCCAGTTTGAGATTCCTCATCAAGCTTTCCACGTCTGTCCTCCAATCCCCCCGCTTCGGCGGGGTCCAGCGGCCGCGAGTCGCCGGCGGCCGGATTCGCACGGGAGTCGCTCTCCCGGAAAGTGTTTCTCAGTCACCGGGCCCCGATCCCGAGGGACCCAGGACGCGCGCTTCGGCATCGCCCAGATAACGCTTCAGATGACGCGCCAGGGTCGCCACCCGCGGCGGTCGCAACAGCGAGAAGTGATCGCCCTCCAGGGGCACCGCCTCGAGGCCCGGCGCCCAGGGCTCCCAGGTCTGCCGCTGGCGCACCGAGTCGGCTCCGTCGCCGGTCGCCTGCAGCAGCACGACGCGCCCGTCATAGGGCCGCGCCCGGTAGGCCTCGAGGGCACGCAGATGGGCCCGGTAGACGGCCAGCAGGCGCAGCACCCGCTCCGGCCCGAGGTCTGTCGGCAGAGCGCCAGCGCGAATCGCCTCGTCGACCAGGGCCGCCAAGGTCGCCTCGAGATCGGTCGCCCCGGAGAGGCGCTCGCCGAGCAGGCCGTCGAGGCTCGGCGGCAGCCCCAGCTCGCGAGCGAAGCCACGCAGCGCCGCAACCTCGTCGAGGGGCGCCGGGAAGGCCTCCGGCAGCCAGGCATCGACCAAGGCGACCAATCCGACCTCGTCGCCATCGGCGACCAGGAGGCGGGCCATCTCGAAAGCCACCACGCCACCCATCGACCAACCTCCCAGGGTGTAAGGACCGGCCGGCTGCGCCTGGCGTAGGGCGGCGACATAGGCGGACGCCATTTCGGAGATGGAATCGCGCGGCTCGCCGGCCTCGAAACCACGGCCTTCGAACGCATAGAAACGCTGATCGCGACCCAGCTGACGGGCGAGTTCCGCGAAGCCGAGCACACCGCCGCCGGCACCGTGCACGAAGTACAGGGGATCGCCCGTTCCTTCGCCCTGGATCTCCACCAGCTCCGGTGCCGGGCCGGCGGCGGCGCGCCCCTCGAGGGCGGCGAGGCGGTGTCCGAGGCTGGCCGACAGGCGCTCGACGGTGTTCTCCGTGAAGAGGGTCGAGAGGGGCAGCGAGACCCCCAGCTCCTGCTCGAGGCGCGATACCAGCCGGACCGCCAGCAGCGAGTGGCCGCCGAGGTCGAAGAAGCTGTCGCGCACGCCGAAGTCGCGGCGGTCGAGGAGGTCCATCCAAACCTGCAGGAGGGAACTCTCGAGACGATTGCGCGGCGCCACCACCTCGCCGCCGGCGGGAGCACCGGCGGCCCGCGGTGTCGGCAGGGCACGGCGGTCGATCTTGCCGTTCGGGGTCATCGGCAGGGCATCGAGCCAGACGAAGAGAGCGGGCACCATGTAGTCCGGCAGGCGGCGGCGCAGAGCCGCCCGCAGCTCGCTCTCCGGCGGCACCTCGCCGGTCGCGACGACGTAGGCCACCAACCGGCGATCGCCCACCGCATCGCGCGGCGCCGTCACCACCGCGGCGTGGACCAGCGCCAGCTCGCGCAGGGCCTCCTCGATTTCTCCCAACTCGATTCGGAAGCCCCGGATCTTGACCTGGAAGTCGCGCCGACCGAGGAAATCGAGCTCCCCGTCGGGGCGGTAGCGCACCAGGTCGCCGGTGCGGTAGAGGCGTCCGCCGGCGACGCTGCCGAAGGGATCCGGCACGAATCGCTCGGCCGTCTGGGCCGGCTGGCCGAGGTAGCCGCGGGCCAGACCGACGCCGCCCAGCAGCAGCTCTCCGGGCACTCCGAGGGGCTGCGGGTCGAGGTGCTCGTCGACCACGTAGGCCTGACTGTTGGGCAGCGGCCGACCGATCGCCGGATTGCCTTCGCCATCGACCTGCGCCTCGGTCGAGTAGGTGGTGTCCTCGGACGGCCCGTAGAGGTTGAGAACCCGCTCCACGCCGCTGCGTCGCACCTGGCGCACCATCTCGGCGGAAAGGGCTTCGCCGGCCAGGTTGACGGTCTTGACGGTGGCCGGCAAATCGCCGGACCGCACCAGCTCGGTCATCGCCGAGGGCACCGTGTTGACCAGTCTCACCTGGTCCCGATAGGGCAATTGCGGCAGCTCCAGAGCGTCGCGCGCCAGCAGCACCCGGCCGCCGTGGACCAAGGGCGCGAAGAGCTCGAAGACCGAGAGATCGAAGTTGGTCGAGGTCGCCGCCAGGATCCCCGAAAGCTCCTCCGCCGAGAAGGCCTCGCCGGCCCAAGAGACCATCGCCACGGCGCTGCGGTGGCTGATCGCCACACCCTTCGGACGGCCCGTCGAGCCGGACGTGTAGATGACGTAGGCCAACGAATCGGCGATCGCCGGCCGAGGTGAGCCGATCTGGAGGAGCGGTGGCAACACCGGCAGCGGCTCGTCGAGACAAACGGTCGTGCCGTCGATCCGCGGCAGCGCCTCGAGCCAGCGGCGCGCGCTCACCAGCACGGCAATGGCGGCATCCTCCACCAACAGGGCCAGGCGCTCGCGCGGATAGGCCGGATCGAGAGGCACGTAAGCACCCCCGGCCTTGAGCACCGCCAGCAAGGCGACCACCAGATCGGAATCGCGGCTCAGGCAGACCCCGACCCTCACCTCGGCTCCGACGCCCAGGCGCCGCAGGTGCTCGGCGAGGCGCTCGGCGCGCCCGTCGAGGTCGCGATAGGTCAACTCGCCGGCGGGCGTCACCAGGGCCACCGCCTGCGGTGTCCGAGCGACCTGGCGCGCCACCAGGCCGTGGAGGGTCTGATCCTCCGGCAGCCCTTGGCGACGGTCGTTCCACTCGCCGAGCACTTGGCGCCGCTCGGCCAGAGTCATGGCGTCGTCGGCCCGCAGCGGGCGATCGGGATCCGCCACCGCTTTGCGCAGGATCTCCGTAAGGTGGCCGAGAAAGCGGTCGATGGTGCTGTCGTCGAACAGCTCGACGGCGTAGTTGCAGCCCAGGTCGAGGCCGGCTCCCCGCTCCGCCGCGGTCAGCGTCAGGTCGTACTTCGCCGGCGGCGGCGGGCTGGGCGGCATCGAGACTTCGAGGCCCGGCAGGTCGAGCACCGCTGGCGGCGTGTTCTGCAGCACCAACATGGTCTGGAAAAGCGGCTCCCGCGACAGATCGCGAACCGGCTGCAGCTCTTCGACCAGCTTCTCGAAGGGCATGTCCTGATGGCCGAAGGCGGCCAGAGTGCGATCTCGCACCGTGGCGAGCAGGTCGCCGAAGGTGCCGCCGACGGGCAGCTCGGTGGCCAGCGCCAGGGTGTTGGCGAAGAACCCGATCAAGCCCTCGAGCTCACCGAGCCGGCGGTTGGCGATCGGCGTTCCCACCGCCACGCGGGACTGCCCCGAGTAGCGTCCCAAGAGCAGGCTGAAGGCGCTCAGCAAAACCATGAAGAGGGTGGCGCCGCGCTCCTCCGCGAGCTTTCGGAGGGCGGCCGTCAGAGGTGCCGGCAGACGACCGTACCGATCGCCGCCGCGGTGGCTGGCAATGGCCGGTCGCGGCCGGTCCGTGGGCAGCTCGAGGGGCGGCGGCGCGCTGCCGCCGAAATGGTCGCGCCAGAAGGCGAGCTGCTCGGCGAGGGCCTCGTCGCGCAGCCAGGAACGCTGCCATGAGGCGTAGTCGCCGTACTGCACCGGCAGCGCCGACAAGGGCGAAGAAGCGCCGTCCAGAATCGCCCCGTAAAGCTGCGACGCCTCCCCCACCAGCACCCCCATCGACCAGCCATCGGCGACGATGTGATGCAGGCTGAGGGAAAGGCCGTGATCGCGCGCCGACCGCCGCACCAGCAGGGCGCGGAGCATGGGACCGCGCTCGAGATCGAACGGTCGCCAGGCGGCCAGCTGGAGCAAACGCTCGCTTTCACCGCCGCGGCGCTCCGCCGGCAACGCCGCGAGATCGACCAGCGCCAGCACCTCGCCGGATTCGTCCCGGAACTCCTGCTCGGGCTCGCCGTCGACCACCCCGAAACGGGCCCGCAAGGCCTCGTGGCGAGCGACGATGGCGCTCAGGGCAGCGTCGAGGGCGCCGACGTCGAGATCGCCGGCGAGGTTCACCGCCACCGGAATGTTGTAGACCGGATTGCCCGGCTCGAGGCGATCGATCAACCACAACCGCTGCTGCGAGAAAGACAGCGGCACCGGCCCCTCTGCCGCACGGCGGCGCAGCGGCGGCAGCACCGAGCCGGCCGCGCCGGCCTGGGCGAGGGAGGGTGCCAGCGCCGCCACCGTCGGGCTCTCGAAGATCGCCCGCAGCGGCACCTCGTAACCGAGATCTTGGCGCAGCCGCGACACCAGACGGGTGGCGAGCAGGGAGTGGCCACCGAGCTCGAAGAAGCTGTCGCCGATGCCGACATCGTCGCGATCGAGGAGCTCCCGCCAAAGGCCCAGGAGCTGCTCCTCGACCAGATTGCGGGGCGCTTCGAGAGGCCGCCGCCGCGGTGCCTCGGCGATCTCGAGGGCGGCCAGCGCCTGGCGGTCGATCTTGCCGTGTCCGGTCAGCGGCAAGGCGGCGACCGCAACGAAGGCCTGCGGCACCAGATAGTCCGGCAAGCGCTCTTCGAGGGCCCGGCGCAGAGCCTCCGCAGGCGGACCTTCCGACTCGCCAACGCTTTGCACATAGGCCACCAACCGCTGGTTGCCGGAGCCATCGGGCAGAGCCAGCACCGCCGCCCGATCAACACCATCGAGCTCGCCGAGAACGGTTTCGATCTCCCCCAGCTCGATGCGGTGGCCGCGCACCTTGACCTGATGGTCGCGTCGACCACCGAAGTCGAGGTGACCATCGTGGCGCCAGCGAGCCCGGTCGCCGGTGTCGTAGAGGCGACCGCCGTGGCTGCCGAAGGGGTCCGGACGGAAGGCCTCGGCGGTGCGCGCCGGCTGGCCAAGATAGCCCCGCGCCAGGCCGGCACCGCCGGTGTAGAGGGTGCCCCAGACTCCCGGCGGGACCGGCTGGAAGCGCTCATCGAGGAGGTAGACGGTGGTGTCCTCGATGGCTCCACCGAGGGGCACCCGGGCCCCCAGCTCGTCCGCTGGCGAGACCTCGAAGGTGGTGGTGATGGTGGCGTTCTCGGTCGGGCCGTAGGCGTTGACCACCCGCCCCCCCGGCGCCAGGAGATCGCGCGCCTTGGCAACTTGCGCCACCGCCAGCACGTCGCCCCCGGAGATCAGGCGCCGCAACCGGCGCAGCGGCTCCGGATGATGATCGACCATCTGGTGGAACAGCCCGGCGGTCAGGAACAGGGTGGTCACCGCCTCCTCTTCGAGGCGCTCGCCGAGAGCCTCGAGACTCACCGGCCCCTCCTCCATCACCACCAGGCGACCGCCGGCGAGCAGCGGGGTCCAGATCTCCAACGTCGAGGCGTCGAAGGCGATCGGCGCCAGATGCATCCACACCTGATCCCTCTCGGCCTCGCGCAGACCGGAGGCCAGTCGCAGCACACCGCGCTGCGGCACGCCGACTCCCTTGGGACGACCGGTCGACCCCGAGGTGTAGAGCACGCAGGCGAGGCGGTCCGGGTGATCTGCAATCGCCAGCAGCGGCGCGGCGGGAGAGCCGTCGGCCTCGACCTCCAGCCAAAGCTCGGGCAGCCCCTCCGCCGGCAGAGCGGCGCGCGAAGGACGGTCGGCGACCAGCGCTACGAGGCCGGAATCGGCGACCAGGAAACGGGTGCGCGCCGCCGGATAGGAAGGATCGAGGGGCACGTAAGCGGCCCCGGCCTTGACGATGCCCAGGGCGGCGATGACCGTCTCCGGCGAGCGCCCGACGCACAACCCGACCCGGTCTTCGACTCCCACTCCCGCCTGCCGGAGACGATGGGCGAGGCGATTCGAGAGCGCGTCCAGGGCGCCGTAGGTGAGCTGCCGTTCGCCGCACGAGAGGGCCACGCCATCGGGAGCCTCGGCCACCCGGCGAGCGAATGCCGTGGCGAGGGTCTCAGCGGCCCCGGAAGGACCCGCCGGCCCGCGGCCGAAAAGCAGGATCTGCTGCCGCTGGACGTCGTCGAGCAGCGACAGGCGCGCCATCGGCCGCCGCGGCTCGGCCACGGCGCGGCGCAGCAAGGTTTCGAGCTGGGCCAGCAGGTGCTCCGCCGTCGCCCCTTCGAAGAGGTCGGTGGCGTAGTTGAGGGTCAGGCGCAGACGGCCATCCTCTTCGTCGACCGCCGTGAGGGTGAGATCGAGCTTGGCGATCGTGCTCGGCGGAGTGATCGGGGTGGCTTCGACCGCCGGCAGATCGAGGCCACCACGCGGCGCCTGCTGGAGCGCGAAGAGCACCTGGAAGATCGGCTCCCGCGACAGGTCGCGCTCCGGCTGCAGCGCCTCGACGAGCTTCTCGAAGGGCAGATCCTGATGGGCGAAGGCCGCCAGCGTGGTGTCGCGGATCCGCGACACCAGCTCCTCGAAGGAGGGATCGCCGGCGAGCTCCGCCGGCAAGGCCAACGTGTTGGCGAAGTAGCCGATCATCGCTTCGAGCTCGGCGCGGCCACGGTTGGCGATCGGGGTGCCCACCACCACCCGGTCCTGCTCGGCCCAGCGCCCGAGGAGCCAGGCGAAGGCTGCCAGCAGGCCCATGAAGGGCGTCGCCTCGCCGGCGGCGGCGACCTTTCTCAGGTCGGCCACCAGAGCGGCATCGAGGAAGCGTTGACGATCGGCCCCGCGGTGGCTCTGCTCCGCCGGTCGCATCCGATCCGTCGGCAAGTCGAGGGGCTCCGGCACCGCCCCACCCAGGCGCTCGACCCAGAAGGTGAGCTGACGCTCGAGCTCGTCACCGGCGAGCCAGCGACGCTGCCAGCGGGCGTACTCCGGATACTGCAGCGACAGCGGTCGCAGCGGCGAGTCCTGCCCGGCCAGGGCGGCGCCGTAGAGCTGCGACAGCTCCTCGACCAACACCCCGAGGGACCAACCGTCGGAGATCACGTGGTGCTGCGTCACCGTCAGGACGTGCTGTGCTGCGACGCGCCGCAGCAGGAGAGCACGCCACAGCGGGCCACGAGCGAGATCGAACCGGAAGTCCGCCTCGCGGGCCAGCAAACGGGCCTCCTCGGCGCGCCGCCGAGGAGCCGGCAGACCGCCGAGATCGATCACCGGCAAGGGCTGACGGCGCGCCGCCAGCACCCGCTGACGGGGGCCGTCGGCGAACACCGTGCGCAGGGCCTGGTGGCGGTCCTCGATCGCTCCCAGAGCCGCCGAAAGAGCCGCCACCTCGAGGGCACCGTCGAGGCGAACGGCGATCGGTATGTTGTAGACCGGCGTCCCCGGATCGAGCTGGTCGATCACCCACAGGCGCTGCTGGGCATAGGAGAGGGGCAGCGAGCCCTCTCCGTCCAGTGGCTCGAGGGCCGGCAGGGACGGTCCCTCGGCCGCCAACTGAGAGGCCGACGCCGCCAGCCCGGCCACCGTCGGAGCCTCGAAGATGGCCCGCAGCGGCACTTCGCGACCCAAGACGAGGCGCAGGCGCGAAGCCAGCCGGGTCGCCAGCAGGGAGTGGCCGCCGAGCTCGAAGAAGCTGTCGTGGATGCCGATGTCGTCGCGCCCGAGGAGCTCGCGCCAGGCCTCGAGCAGCTTCTCCTCGAGGGGGTTGCGAGGTGCAGTCCGCTCTCCACGGGGGCTTCCCAGGTCGATGTCGCGGGCAGCGAGGGCTTCGCGATCGACCTTGCCGTGGCCGGTGAGCGGCAGGGCGTCGACGGCGATGAAGGTGTCCGGCACCAGGTAGTCCGGCAAAGCGCTCTCGAGGGCGGCGCGCAGCGCCGCCGCCTCGCCCGCCTGATCGCCCTCGACGAAGGCCACGAGACGCTTGCCGCCAGCACCGTCATCGCACGCCAGCACCGCCGCCCGGTCGACCCCCGACAGGGCGCCGAGGGCGGTCTCGATCTCGCCGAGCTCGATGCGGTAACCGCGCACCTTGACCTGGAAGTCGCGGCGACCGCCGAACTCGAGGCGGCCGTCGGCCCGCCAACGGGCACGATCGCCGGTGTCGTAGAGGCGACCGCCGGGCACCCCGAAGGGATCCGGCCGGAAGACCGCGGCGGTCTGCGCCGGCTTGCCGAGATAGCCCCGGGCGAGGCCATCGCCACCGGTGAAGAGGGTGCCCCACACCCCCACCGGCACCGCTTCGAGGTGGCGATCGAGCAAGTAGACGGTGGTGTTGTCGATCGCTCCCCCGAGCGATACGGAAGCGCCGATCTCCTCCTCCGGAGCGACCGCATGGAGGGTCGTGATGGTGGAGTTCTCGGTCGGGCCGTAGGCGTTGACCACTCGCCCGTCGGGGGCGAGGAGATCCCGCGCCGCCGCCACCTGGGCCACCGACAGCACGTCACCGCCGGAGATCAGACGCTCGAGGCGCCGCAGGGGCTCCGGATGGTGGTCGACCATCTGATGGAAGAGCCCAGCGGTCAGGAAAAGGGTGGTGACGTCCTGGCGTTCGACCTCGCGGCCGAGGGCCTCGAGCCCCACCGGTCCGGCCTCGACCACCGCCAGGCGACCGCCCGCCAGTAGCGGCGTCCAGATCTCCAGCGTCGAGGCATCGAAGGCGATCGGCGCCAGGTGCAGCCACACCTGGTCCCGGCCGCCCTGTTCGAGAGCCGCCGCCAGCCGCAGCACGCCGCGATGGGGAATGCCGACGCCCTTCGGCTGCCCCGTCGAGCCGGAGGTGTAGAGCAGGCAGGCGAGCTGCTGCGGCCGGACCTCTGGGCGCCGGCGCGGCGCCTCGCCGAAGGCCGAACTCTCCAGGGATTCCGCCCGCGAATCGACCCAGATCGACGGCACGACGTCGGACGGCAGGCGATCCCGGGACTCCGGATCGGCGACCAGGGCGGTCATCGCCGAATCGCTCATCAGGTAGCGCAGGCGCTCCGCCGGATAGGCGGCATCGAGGGCGACATAGACGGCGCCGGCCTTGAGGATGGCGAGGGCTCCGACCACCGTGTCGAGGGAGCGCTCGACACACAGGCCAACGCGCTCCTCGGGGGCGACGCCCTGGCGCTGCAGGGCGCCGGCCAGGCGATCGGCCGCCGCATCGAGGGCGCCGAAGGTGAGATGGCGATCGCCACAGACCAGGGCAACGGCGTCCGGCGCCGCCTCGGCCCGGCGCTCGAAAACCGACGCCACGGACTCGTCCCGCGGGTACGGGGCCGCGGTGCGGTTGCCGGCCACCACCACCTGGTGGCGCTCGGCGGCGGAGAGCAGGGAAAGGCGCGACAGGGGCCGCGTGGCGTCCTCCAGGGAGCGCTGCAGGAGGGTTTCGTAGTGCGACAGCAGGCGCGCGGCGGTGGCTTCCTCGAACAGATCGGTGGCGTAGTTGAGGGTGAGGTGGAAGCCGTCGCCGGCCTCGACCGCCGTCAGGGTGAGATCGAACTTGGCGATGGAGCTGGCGGTGCCCCGCGAGGTGACCTCGAGACCCGGTAGGTCGAGGGCGCCGCCGGGGGCATTCTGCAAGGCGAAGAAGACCTGGAAGATCGGCTCCCGCGACAGGTCGCGCTCCGGCTGCAGCGCTTCGACCAGCTTCTCGAAGGGCAGATCCTGGTGCGCGAAGGCGGCCAGGGTCGACTTCCGGGTGCGCGCCAACAGCTCCTCGAGGCTGGGATCGCCGGTCAGGTCGCAGCTCAGGGCGAGGGTGTTCACGAAGAAGCCGATCAGGGGCTCGAGGTCGCCCTGGTGACGGTTGGCGATCGGGCTGCCGATCACCACCCGGAGGCTCTCGCCGTAGCGGCCGAGGAGGGCGCCGAAGAGCGCCAAAAGAGCCATGAAGGGAGTCGCGCCGGCCTCCCCGGCGAGGCGCCGCAGGCGGCGGCCCGGGTCCTCCGCCAGCAGACGATGAACGTCGGCTCCGCGGTGACTTTGAACCGCCGGCCGCGGCCGGTCGGTGGGTAGGTCGAGGGGTGTCGGGGTGGCGCCGCCGAGCGCCTCGGTCCAAAAATCGAGCTGGGCATCGAGGGCCTCGCCATCGAGCCAGCGGCGCTGCCAGAGGGCGAAGTCGGGGTACTGAATCTCAAGCTCCGGCAGAGGCGAAGTCACCGCCACGGCGCTGCCCGTCTCCGAGCCGCCGACAGAGGTCCCGAGGGCAGCGGCCCCGCGGGCGGCCCCGTAGAGCTGCGACAGCTCATCGACCAGCACCCCCATCGACCAGCCATCGGAGATCACGTGGTGCTGGTTGACCCACAGCAGGTGACGCTCGTCGGCGAGGTGGAAGAGCAGCACCCGCCACAGAGGGCCGCGCTCGAGATCGAAGCGGTGGCCCGCCTCGCGACCCAGCCAGCGAGCCTCTTCCGCCTCGCGGCGGTCGTCGGCGAGGCCGCTCCAGTCGATCCGCGGTAGGGAAACCGGCGCCGCCGCCCGAACCACCTGATGGGGCCCCGCCGAAAACACCGTGCGCAAGGCCTCGTGGCGGCGCGAGATCTCCGTCAGGGCCGCCGCCAGGGCGGCGACGTCGAGAGCACCGGTCAGCTCGAGGGCCGCCGGGATGTTGTAGACCGGATTTCCGGGATCGAGCTGATCGATCAACCAGAGGCGCTGCTGGGCGAAGGAGAGGGGCAAAGGCGCGGTGTCGTCAGTGCGGGCCACGAGGGGCGGCCGCTCGACCTCGTCGCCAAGGCCGCTCTGGTCCAGCAAGACGGCCTGATCGGCCACCGTCGGAGACTCGAACACCGCCTTCAGGGGCACCTCCCGCCCGGCCAGCTGGCGGAGGCGGGAAGCGAGCTGGGTGGCGAGCAGCGAGTGGCCACCGAGCTCGAAGAAGTTGTCCCGGATGCCGATCTCGCGCTCCGGCAGCAGTCCCTGCCAGATCTCGACGAGCTGTCCTTCGAGGGCGGTGCGAGGGGCCTCCACCGGCTGCGCCGGGCCGCGCTCCCCCATCCCCAGGGCGGCGAGGGCGCGCCGGTCGATCTTGCCGTTGGCGTTGAGCGGCAGCTCCGGCAGGAAGACGAAGGCCGACGGCACCATGTACTCGGGCAGGGATCGCCGCAGGGCGCCGCGCACCGCCGCCTCATCCAGAGCCTCGGACGACTCGTCGGTCTCGCTTTCGAGGTAGGCGACCAGGATCTTGCCATCGGCGCCCTCGGCCTGCGGCAGCACCACCGCCTGCCGGACCGTCGGCAGTCCGACCAGGGTGGCCTCGATCTCTCCCGGCTCGATCCGGAAGCCCCGGATCTTGACCTGCAGGTCGCGGCGTCCGCCCAGTTCGATGACTCCATCGGAGCGGAAGCGGGCGCGATCTCCGGTGCGGTAGAGGCGCTGGCCGTCATCCGCGAAGGGATGCGGCACGAAGACCTCGGCGGTGGCCGCCGGCCGGCCGAGATAGCCGCGGGCGACGCCGTCGCCGCCGCTGTAGAGCTCGCCCCAGGCTCCCGGCGGCACCGGCTCGAGGTTGTCGTCGAGGATGTAGACGGTGGTGTTGGCAATTGCCCGGCCCACCGGCACGGTGCCGTCGAGGGGCTCGTCGCGACGCACCACGTGAGTGGTCGTGAAGGTGGTGTTCTCGGTCGGCCCGTAACCGTTGATCAGCCGGCTACCGGCCGGCCGCAGCCGACGCAGCCGGTCGACGTGGGTCGGCGACAGGGCGTCGCCTCCGGAGAGCAGCTGCTGGACTCCGATCAATCCCTCCGGCGCCTCTTCGATCCAGCGATGGAAGAGGCCGGCGGTCAGCCACAGGACGGTGACCCGGCGCTTCGAAACGGTGCGTTCGAGGGCTTCGAGACCGTGCGCTCCGGGAGCCATGATCGCCAACCGGCCGCCGTTCAGGAGCGGCCCCCAGAGCTCGAGGGTCGAGGCATCGAAGGCGGTGGGTGCGAGCAGCAGGAAGACCTCGTCGGGACCGAAGTCGAGGAACGGGTTCGAGCGCACCAGGCGGACGACGTTGCGATGGCTCACCCCCACCGCTTTGGGGCGGCCGGTGGAGCCGGAAGTAAACATCACGTAGGCCAGGGCGTCGGGCAGCTCGAGGCGCTCCGGAGGCTCCTCCGCGGTCACCGGCTCGCCGTCCAGCAGCACCGTCTCACCCTCCACCGAGGGCAGCCGCGGCAGCCACTCCTGGCGGGTCAGGAGAGCACCCAGGCGAGCGTCCTCGGCCATCCCGGCCAAGCGCTCCTCGGGGTAGTCGGGATCGAGTGGGACGTAGGCGCCACCGGCCTTGAGGATGCCGAGGATCGCCGCCACCAGCTGCGGCGAGCGATCCAGACACAGGCCGACCCGCACCTCGGTGCCGACGCCTGCCGCGCGCAGGCGATGGGCGATGCCGTTGGCCCACTGGTCGAGCTGGTGGTAGGTCCAGGTCTCGCCGTCGAGATCGAGGGCGATGCGCTGCGGCCCCAGCGCCACCTGCTCTTCGAAGTGACTGAGCACCGTGCCCTCCGGCCGCCCCTGGTCCGGAGCAAGGGCCCAGACCTCGAGCAGCTGGCGGCGCTCGCCGGAGCTGAGCAGGGGCAGGGCGCGGATCGGCAAGGCGGGATCCTCGAGGGCCGCCGTCAGCAGACGTTCATAGGCGGCCGCCAGCCGTTCGATGGTGGCGCCACCGAAGAGGTCCGTGCGGTAGTTCCAGGCAGCGCTGAAGGCCCCGCTCGGAGCTTCCGTCAGGGTGAGGGTGAGATCGAACTTGGCGATCTCGTACTCGAGGCCCTGCTCCTCAACCTCGAGGCCGGGCAGGGCGAGGCGACTCGGCGGCGCGTTCTGCAGCACGAACATCACTTGGAAGATCGGCTCGCGGGCCATGTCGCGCTCCGGCTGCAAGGCTTCCACCAGGCGCTCAAAGGGCAGATCCTGGTGCGCGAAGGCCCCCAGGGTGGAGTCGCGCACCTGTGCCAGCGCCGCCTCGAAGGACGGCCGCCCATCGAGATCCACCGCCAGCGCCAGGCTGTTGACGAAGAAACCGATCAAGCCCTCGAGCTCGGAGCGGTGGCGATTGGCGATCGGGGTTCCGACCACCAGCCGCTTCTGGCCCGAGTAGCGCGACAGCAACACCTGGTAGGTGGTCAGCAGGACCATGAACGGCGTCACGCCGCGTTCGGCGGCGAAGGCTCGCAGCCGATCCGCCAACGGCCGCCGTAGGCCACTGGCGAAGGTCGAGCCGCGGAAGCTGCGCTCCGCCGGACGCGAATGATCACCCGGCAGATCGAGGGGCTCCGGCAACGGCGTCAGCCGCTGACGCCAGTAGGTGAGCTGCCGATCGAGCTCCGCCGAGACGGCGTCACTACGCTGCCAGCGAGAGAAGTCGCCATACTGGATCGGCAGCTCGGCGAGGGGCGATCGAGCCGCTTCTGGAGCGGCCTGCCGCGCCGCCCGATAGAGGACCGAGAGCTCGTGGGCGAAGTTCGCCATCGACCAGCCATCGGAGACGATGTGGTGGGTGGTCGCCACCAGGCTGTGGAGGTCCTGTTCGAGGCAGACCACCAGCACTCGCACCAGGGGGCCGGCGACGAGATCGAAGGGGCGCAGCGCCTCCTCCGCCCCCAGGCGCCGCTGCTCCTGCTCCCGGCGAATCACCGGCAGGGCCCGCAGATTGACCACCCGCGGCACACCGTCGCCGAGCGCGAGCACGCGCTGCCGAGGTTCGCCATCGACCTCTTCGAAGACGGTCCGCAGGCTCTCGTGGCGACGCACGATCTCCCCCATGGCGCTCTCCAGGGCGGCGAGATCGAGGCGCCCGCGCAGACGCACCGCGGTCCCCAGGTTGTAGGCCCCGGCACCGGGGTCGTAACGATCGATGAACCAGAGGCGTTGCTGGGCGAAGGACAAGGGCAGCGGTCCCGAGCGATCGCCGGAGACGATGGCATCGCTCGCCGCCGGCGCCCGCTGCTGCCGCAGTCGCGCCGCCAGACCGGCCACCGTCGGAGTCTCGAAGATCGCCTTGAGGGGCAGCTCGACATCGAGGCGGTCGCGCAGCCGCGAGAGCAGGCGGGTGGCCAGCAAGGAGTGCCCGCCGAGGGCGAAGAAGTCCTGCGTGATGCCCACACGGTCGCGCTCCAGCAGGTCGCACCAAACCTCGGCGACGGCCTCTTCGAGGGCGTCCCGCGGCGCCACCAGATCACCTTCCGCCAGCGTCGGCCGACGCTCGGCCAGGACCCGACGATCGACCTTGCCGCTGGGCGTCTTGGGGAAGGCCTCGACGGCTTCGAAGAGGCTCGGCACCATGTAGTCCGGAAGCTCCCGGCGCAGGCCTTCGGCGAGAGCTTCGACACTCACCTCGAGGTCCTCGTGGAGGCCGATAAAGGCGGCCAGCCGCTTGCCGGTGCCCTCTCCTTGGGCCACCACCACGGCCTCGCGCACTTCCGGCCGCCGCTCCAGCACTTGCTCGATCTCGCCCACCTCGACGCGGTATCCCCGCACCTTGATCTGGGTGTCCCGCCGGCCGAGGAAATCGAGCTCGCCAGCGCCGCTCCAGCGCGCCAGATCACCGCTGCGGTAGAGCCGCGCGCCGGGGCCGCCGAACGGATCCGGGACGAAGCGCTCGGCGGTTTCCCGCGGCCGACCGTAGTAGCCGCGGGCCAGGCTGGCACCGCCCAGCAGGAGCTCTCCCGAGACCGCCACCGGCAAGGGGCAGCCCTCGTCATCGAGCACCCTGGCGACGGTCCCGTCGATCGGCTTGCCGATCGGCGGCAGCGCCGGCACGGGCGGTTCTCCGAACCAGCTCCAGGCGGTGACGACGTGAGTCTCGGAGGGGCCGTAATGGTTGTGCAGACCGCCCGACAGGGGCGCCGCCAGAGCCGCAATCTGGGGCGTCATGCGGAGCTGCTCGCCGGCCGTCACCAGGCGGCAGAGGGCCGGCGGCAAGGAGCCGCCAGCGGCAGACTCGGCGAGCTGCTGCAGAGCCACGAAGGGCAAGTGGAGAGTTTCCACCTGCTCCTTCGCCAACAGCTCGAGGAGGGCGTGGGGATCGCGCCGCACCGCCTCGTCGGCAAGCACCAGCGTGCCGCCGGCGCTCCAGGCGGTGAACATCTCCTGGAAGGAGACATCGAAGCCGAGGGCGGCGAACTGCAGGATGCGCTCGGCAGCGACGCCTTGCCAGTGGACCAGTTGGGCCAGCGGTCGATGGGGCATGGCGACACCCTTCGGCCGGCCGGTCGATCCGGAGGTGAAGATGACGTAGACCAGCTGTGCGGGATCGAGCGCCGACTGCGGAGCGGTGGCTGCCAGAGGCTGCCACGGCCGGCGGTCGTCGAGCTGCACGCGAGCTGCCGGCAGGTCCGCCAGCAGATCATTGTCGACCAAGATCGCAGGCTGGCCGCAGACCTCCAGCATGTACTCGAGGCGCTCCCGCGGGTAGGTCGGATCGAGGGGCAGGCAAGCGCCCCCCGCCTTGAGCACCGCGAGGACCGCGATCGCCAGCCGCGGCGTGCGCTCGGCGCAGATCCCGACCGGCCGATCCGCCGACACGCCTTGCTGCCGCAGGTAATGGGCCAGGCGATTGGCCTCGGCGTCGAGGGCGCCGTAGCTCCAGTGCTCGCCGGCACCACAGACGGCGAGGGCGTCCGGGCGGCGACGGGCCTGCTCCTCGAAGGCGCGATGCAGCAGAGCCGCCGGCGCCGCCGGAAGCTCTTCTCCACTCCACTCCTGGAGCACCTGGCGCCGCTCCGCAGGTCGCAGCAGGGAGAT
The DNA here is from genome assembly GCA_039028635.1 of Acidobacteriota bacterium. Taxonomy (NCBI): domain Bacteria; kingdom Pseudomonadati; phylum Acidobacteriota; species Acidobacteriota bacterium. The sequence continues at coordinate 69,709 of JBCCHV010000018.1, read as the reverse complement.
CTCGCGCAGTGGACGATCGGGCTCGGCGCCGGCACCGTCGAGGAGCTCCAGGAAGTGTCCCACCAGGCGCTCGACGGAGGCCTCGTCGAACAGGGCGCTGGCGTACTCGACGGTTCCCAAAACGCCGCCCTCCGCCTCCTGCAGGAAGAGAGTCCAGTCGAACTTCGAGGTGGCGCCGTCGAGCAGCAGCGGCTGCAGGTCGACGCCCGGCAGGGCGAGGCGCTCGCGCATCGCCGCCTGCACCACCAGCATCACCTGGAAGAGCGGCTCGCGAGATAGATCGCGCTCGATTTCGAGGGCCTCCACCAGGCGCTCGAAGGGCAGCTCCTGGTGCTGGTAGGCGGCCAGCGTTTGCTGCCGCACCCGGGCCAGGATCTGGCGCAGGGTGAGCTCGCCGGAAACCTCCGTGCGCAGCGCCAGGGTGTTGGTGAAGAAGCCGATCAGGTGCTCGACCCGGCCATGGCCGCGGTTCGCGATCGGGGTGCCGACGATGATCGAGGACCGCCCCGTCAGGCGGTACAAGAAGGCCGAGAAGATTGCCAGCGAGGCCATGAAAAAGGTGCCGCGCTCGGCGCTGGCGAGGGAGCGCAGGGAGGCCTCCGATGCCGGCGGCAGGACGAAGTGGTAGTTGGCCCCCTCGAAGGTCTGTTGCGCCGGTCGCGGCCGGTCCGTCGGCAGCTCGAGGGGGGCGAGATCATCGCCCAGGTGGTCCTGCCAGAAGGCCAGCTGCTCTGCCAGCCGCTGGCCCTGCAGGCGCCGGCGCTGCCAGCGCGAGAAAGCCCCGTACTGCACCGGCAGGGCCGGTAGCCGCGGCGCCTCGCCGGCCAGGGCGGCGCCGTAGAGGAGGGTCAGCTCGCGCACGAAGACGCCGACCGACCAGAGGTCGCTGACGGTGTGGTGCAGCACCAGCAGGAGGACGTGATCGTCCGGCGCCAAGCGCAGCAAGCGAACCCGCAGCAGAGGACCGCGACCGAGGTCGAAGGGTCGCCCAGCCTCGACCGCACCGAGGGCCAGCGCTGTCTCCTCCGCCGCTCCGAGATGAGCCAGGTCGATGATCGCCAGCCGCGCCGCCGAGCGATCTTCGGTGACCCGCTGCACCGGCAGCTCTTCGACCTCGGCGAAGGTGCTGCGCAGCACCTCGTGGCGATCGACGATGGCGGTGAGGGCCGCCTGCAGGGCCGCGACATCGAGAGCACCGCGCAGCCGGGTTGCCGAGGGCACGTTGTAGACCGCGCTGTCGGGATCCAACCGGTCGAGCAACCAGAGACGCTGCTGCGCAAAGGACTGGGGATAGACCCCGGCCGGTAGCTCCGGCAGGTCGAGAGCGGCCTCCGGTTCCTCCGCCTCGGCCTCCGTCAGAGAACGCAGGCGCACCGCCAGACGAGCCGCCGTCGGCGCCTCGAAAAGAGTTCGGAGGCTGGTCTCGACATCCAGCCGGTCGCGCACCTGGGCCACGGCGCGGGTGGCCAGCAGAGAGTGCCCGCCGAGGGCGAAGAAGTCGTCGTAGATCCCGACCTCTTCGACCCCCAGGAGCTCTCCCCAGATGGAACAGAGGACCGCTTCGAGATCGTCCCGGGGAGCTTCGTAGGTGGCCCGCAGGGCTTCCTCGGCGGGCGCCCACGCCGCCCCCGCGAGGGCGCGGCGGTCGACCTTGCCGCCGACCGTCACCGGCAGCTCCGGGCAGACCACGAAGGCCGACGGCACCATGTAATCCGGCAGCCGGCGATGCAGGGCGGCGCGCAGCCCTTCCACCTCCGGCGCCTCCCCCGCTGCCGCCACCAGATAGGCCACCAAGCGGCGATCCCCGGCCTCCTCCTGGCGCACCACCACCACCGCCTGGGCGACCTCCGGCAGCGTCGCCAAGGCGGCCTCGATCTCGCCCAGCTCGATGCGGTAGCCGCGCACCTTCACCTGGTGATCGCGCCGACCGACCGATTCGAGCTCGCCGTCGGAGCGCCAGCGCGCCAGGTCACCGGAGCGGTAGAGACGCTCCCCGGCAGCCCCATGGGGATTGGGCACGAAGCGCTCGGCGGTCAGCGCCGGCCGCCGCCAGTAACCGTCGGCGAGGCCGCGCCCGCTGATCGCGATCTCACCCAGAACCCCCTCCGGCACCGGCTCGTCGCGCTCGTCCAGCAGCGCCACCGCCGCCCCCGGCAGAGGTCGGCCGAGGCTCGGCCGGCGACAGCTCATCTCGAGGCGCCGGGCGGTGGTGTCGACGGCACACTCGGTCGGACCGTAGACGTTGAACACCGCGCTGCCTTCGAGGTTCGCCAGATCGCGCCACAGATCCTGCTCGATGGCCTCCCCGCCGACCAGCAGCGTCGCCGGTCGCTCCGCTACCTCCGCCAGGCCCGCCGCCAACAGCAGCCGAACCTGCGACGGGGTGGTGTCGAGAACTTCGATGTCCTCCGCCGCCAGCCGCGCCAGCAGGGCGGCACCGTCCTGCCGGAGGTCCTGGGGGACCACGAACAGGGCGTGGCCGAGGGCGAGCTGCACCAGCTGCTGCACCGAGGCGTCGAACACCAGCGGCGCATTCAAGGTCGCGCGCCGCGGAGCCCGTCTGCCAGCGAAGACGGTCGTTTCCAAGCCGGCGAGCAGATGAAGCCCGCCACCATGGCTCATCACCACCCCCTTGGGGCGACCGGTCGAGCCGGAGGTGTAGATCAGATAACCGGGCTCAGCGGCATCGCAGGTCGCCGGCAAGGGGTGCGGTGGCTCGTCTTCGAGGCCTGCGAGATCGAGGCAGGGGACCGCCGCGGATGGACTCTCGACACGGTCCGAGAGCAGCACCGTCGGCGCCGCGTCGGAGATCATCCAGGCGAGCCGCTCCGCCGGCAAGCTGGGATCGAGGGGCACATAGGCGGCACCGGCCTGCCAAACCCCGAGGACGGCGGCCACCCAGTCCACCGAGCGCGCCAGAAGCAGACCGACGCGGTCGCCGCGGCGGACACCGCGACGGCGCAGACGCCAAGCGATGAGGCGCGCCCGCTCGTCGAGCTCGGCGAAGGTCAGGCGGCGCTCACCGTCCCACACCGCCAGCGCCGCCGGCGTCTCCTCAGCCTGCCGCGCCACCGCACCGTGCAGGCCGCCCGCCGGCAGGGGCGCCGCCGCCGAGCCAGCGCCGCGGTCGAGCAGCCGCTGGCGGGCGGTCGTCGGAATCAGCGGCAGGTCGAAGGCCGCAGAGGACGGTCGCTCCAGGGCCGCCGCGAGCAAATGGCCGTAGGCTTCGGCCAGGCCCTCGACGGTGGCGCGATCGAAGAGATCGCGACAGTAGTTCCAGGTCACGGCGCCGACCCCGTCTTGCAGGACCACGTCGACGGTGAGGTCGAACTTGGCCGCCGGCGGACCGCTGGCGAGCTGGCGAATCGCCAGGCCGGGCAGCTCGAGAGCACCACCCGGTGCGTTCTGCAGCGAGAACATCACCTCGAACAACGGATGACGCGCCAGGGAGCGCTCCGGCCGCAGCTCGTCGACGAGGCGCTCGAAGGGCAGATCCTGATGCTCGTAGGCGCCGAGGGTGACGTCTCGCACCCGCCCCACCAGCTCCTCGAAGGAAGGCTCGCCGGAAAGGTCGAGACGCAGCGCTAAGGTGTTGACGAAGAAGCCGATCAGGCCCTCGATCTCGGCGCGATTGCGGTTCGCGATGGGCGTCCCGATCACCAGATCGCGCTGACCGCCGTAGCGCGCCAGCAGCAACCCGAAAGCCGCCAGCAAAACCATGAAGGGGGTCGCCTCGCGCTGCCGGCCATAGCGTTCGAGGGCCACCGCGGTGCCCTCGTCGAGGGCCACGGCGAAGGTGTCGCCGCGAGTGCTCAAGGTCGCCGGACGCGGCTGATCGAGCGGTAGCTCGAGGGGCTCCGGGGGATCACCCAAGCGCTGCCGCCAGTGCTCGAGCTGAGCGGCGAGCCGCTCGCCCGTCAACCAATCCCGCTGCCAGACGGCGAAGTCGGCGTACTGCAGCGGCAGCGGCTCGAGGGGCAGCGGCCGACCGGCGACCAAGGAGCCATAGGCGGTCGACAGCTCGCGCACGAAGACCCCCAGCGACCAACCGTCGCCGGCGATATGGTGCAGGGTGACCGCCAAGCGGGCTTCGTCGGCCGCCAGACGCAGCAGCAGCAGGCGCAGCACCGGGCCCGACGAAAGGTCGAAGCCACGGCCGGTCTCGTGGGCCACCCAGCGCTCCGCCTCGGCGACCCTCTGGGGCTGCGGCAGGTCAGCGAGATCGACCATCGGCAGAGCGACATCGCCACTCGGCTGGACCGCCTGGACGGGCTCCCCCTCGACCTCACCGAAGACCGAGCGCAGCACTTCGTGACGCTGCACGATGGCGCCGAAGGCGGCCGCCAGAGCGGCAATCCGGAGGTCACCGCGCAGCTCGAGGGCGGCCGACAGGTTGTAGGCCGGGTCCCCCGGCGACAGCCGGTCGATCAGCCACAGCCGCTGCTGGGCGAAGGACACCGGAGCGACCGCCTGGGGATTCGGCCGGCGAACCGGACCCTCGGCGACACCCTGGCCGAGGGGAGTCGCCATGGCGGTGGCGGAGAGCTCGGGCAGGACGAGCTGACCGATGGAGGTCGCCAAACCGGCCACCGTTGGCGCCTCGAAGATCGCGCGCAGGGGAACTTCCCGACCGAGCACGAGACGCAGCCGGGAGGCCAGCTGCGTGGCCAGCAGGGAGTGACCGCCGAGCTCGAAGAAACTGTCGTGAACGCCGATATCCTCGCGCCCGAGGAGCTGTCGCCAGGACGCCAGCAGCCGCTCCTCGATCGCGTTGCGAGGCGCCACCAGCTCACCGCGATCGGTTCCCGGTTCGACCTCGACTGCGGCGAGGGCGGCGCGATCGACCTTGCCATGGCGGGTCATCGGCAGACGATCGAGGGCGAGCACGAGGTCCGGCACCATGTAGTCCGGCAGAGACCTGCGGAGCGCTGCGCGCAGGGCCTCCGACTCGATGTCCGGTTCACCTTCGAAGTAGGCCACGAGGCGCTTGCCCCCGGCACCGTCGGAGCGCGCCGAGGCCGCCGCCCGATCCACCCCCGGCAGGGCACCGAGGGCGGCTTCGATCTCACCGAGCTCGATGCGATAACCCCGCACCTTGACCTGGAAATCGCGCCGCCCGCCGAACTCGAGGCGGCCGTCGGCGCGCCAGCGGGCGCGGTCGCCGGTGTCGTAGAGACGCCCTCCGGGAGCCCCGAAGGGATCCGGCCGGAAGGCGGCAGCGGTGAGGGCGGCCTTGCCGTGGTAGCCCCGGGCGAGTCCGTCGCCGCCCGTGAACAGGCTGCCCCACACCCCCACCGGCACCGGCGCGAGGTGCCGGTCGAGGAGGTAGACGGTGGTGTTGTCGAGGGCTCGACCCAAAGAAACGGAAGGGCCGAGGTCTTCCTCCGGAGCCACCGTGTGGAGGGTGGTGATGGTGGCGTTCTCGGTCGGACCGTAGGCATTGACCACCCGGCCGGCGGGCGCGAGAAGGTCCCGCGCTGCCGCCACCTGGGCCGGCGACAGCACATCGCCGCCGGAGATCAAGCGCTCGAGACGGCGGAGCGGCTCCGGGTTGTGATCCACCATCTGGTGGAACAGTCCGGCGGTCAGGAACAGGGTGGTGACGGCATGGCGCTCGACCTCTCGGCCCAGCGCTTCGAGACCCACGGGCCCCGCCTCGACCACCGACAAACGCCCACCGGCGAGCAGCGGAGTCCAGATTTCGAGGGTCGAGGCATCGAAAGCGATCGGCGCCAGGTGCAGCCAGACCTGGTCGCGCCCGCCCTGCTCGAGGGCCGCCGCCAAGCGCAGCACCCCGCGATGGGAAATGCCGACCCCCTTGGGTCGTCCCGTCGAGCCGGAGGTGTAGAGCAGACAAGCGAGGTGCTGCGGCCCCACCTCGGGTCGCCTTTCGGCGGATCCCGCCGCAGCGAACTCGGCCTCCGGCGAAGGCGCCTCCGGTCGCGGGTCGAGCCAGACCGCCGGCAGAGATTCCGCCGGCAAGCGATCACGGGACTCGGCATCGGCGACCAGGGCGGTCATCCCCGAGTCGGTCATCAGGTAGCGCAGGCGCTCCTCCGGATAGGACGGGTCGAGGGCGACATAGGCGGCGCCGGCCTTGAGAATGGCGAGGGCACCGACCACCGTTTCGAGGGAGCGCTCGACGCATAGGCCAACGCGATCCTCACCGCCCACTCCCCGGTGGCACAGGGCGCCCGCCAGGCGGTCCGCCGCCGCATCGAGGGCCCGGTAGGTGAGATGGCGCGGGCCACAGACCAGCGCGATGGCGTCGGGCGCTGCCTGCGACCGCCGCTCGAAGAGGGTCGCGATCGAGGCCTCACGCTCGTAGGGCGCGGCGTTGCGGTTGCCGGCCACCACCAGCTGGTGACGCTCCTCGTCGGACAGCAGGGAAAGGCGCGCCAAGGGCTCGTCCGGAGCCGCCAGGGAGCGCCTCAACAGGGCCTGGTAGTGAGACAGCAGGCGCGTCGCCGTGGCTGACTCGAAGAGGTCGGTGGCGTAGTTGAGGGTGAGGACGAAACCATCGCCCGCCTCCTCCGCCGTCAGGGTGAGATCGAACTTGGCGACGGTGCTGGCGCCGCCCCGGCCGGCGACCTCCAGCCCGGGCAGCTCGAGCTTTCCGGCGGGCGCGTTCTGCAGCGTGAAGAGGACCTGGAAGATGGGCTCACGAGAGAAGTCGCGTTCCGGCTGCAGAGCCTCGACCAGCTTTTCGAAGGGCAGGTCCTGGTGCGCGAAGGCCGCCAGAGTCGACCGCTGGGTGCGCGCCAACAGCTCCTCCAGGCTCGGGTCCGCCGCCAGATCGCAGGTCAACGCCAGGGTGTTGACGAAGCAGCCGATCAGCGGCTCGAGGTCGGCATGGTGGCGGTTCGCGATGGGGCTCCCGATGACCACCCGGCGGCTCTCGGCATAGCGCCCCAGCAGGGCTCCGAACAGAGCCAGAAGAGCCATGAAGGGGGTCGCTCCGGCCTCCCCGGCGAACTGTCGCAGTCGGCGTCCCAGCTCGTCGTCGATCCGGTCTTCGACATCCGACCCCCGATGGCTCTGCACCGCCGACCGCGGCCGGTCGGTGGGCAGGTCGAGGGGTTCCGGCGTGCCGCCGCCGAGGGCCTCGGTCCAGAAGTCGAGCTGGCCCTGCAGAACATCCCCCTCGAGCCAGCGGCGCTGCCAGAGGGCGAAGTCGGGATACTGCAGCGCCAGCGCCGGCAGCGGTGAGGTCACCGTGCGCGGCCCAGGAGAATCCTCTCCCGCCGCCACCCGGGCGGCGCCATAGAGGTGCGACAGCTCTTCGATCAGGACCCCCATCGACCAGCCATCGGAAACCACATGGTGTTGATTGACCCACAGCAGGTGGCGCTCGGCACCGAGGCGGAAGAGGAGAACGCGCCACAGCGGCCCGCGCGCGAGATCGAAGCGATGGGCCGCCTCGCGCTCGAGCCAGCGCGCCTCCTCCGCTTCGCGATGGGCCGCCGCGAGACCGCTCCAGTCGACCAGCGGCAGCGCCACTGGCCGCGCCGGCTGGACTTCCTGCCAAGGACCAGGCACGAACACCGTCCGGAGGGCTTCGTGCCGGCGCGCGATCTCGCTCAAGGCGGCGGCCAGCGCCGGCACTTCGAGGCCGCCGGCGAGCTCGAGGGCGGTTGGAACGTTGTAGACCGGATTGCCGGGGTCGAGCTGGTCGATCACCCACAGGCGCTGCTGGGCGAAGGACAGCGGGGCCAAGGCCTCGAGATCGGGCCGGCGCTCCGGCGCGGCAGCGACTTCGTGGCCGAGAGAGCCGGCCATGGCGGCGATCGTCGGAGCGGCGAAGAAGGCCGGCAGCGCGATCTCCCGGCCGAGGCGGCTGCGCACCCGCGACACCACCTGGGTGGCGAGCAGCGAATGGCCGCCGAGCTCGAAAAAGCTGTCGAAGACTCCGACCTCGGACCGCCCGAGGACCTCGCACCAGATCTCGGCCAGACTCGCTTCGAGATCGTTGCGCGGCGCCATCGCGGCCTCCGCACCGGCCTCGGCGGCGGCGACCAAGCGAGCGCGATCGACTTTTCCGTTGGCAGTCAACGGCAGGCGCTCGATGGGCACCAGCTGCCCCGGCACCATGTAGTCCGGCAGGCGCCGCTGCAGCAGCTCCCGGAGGTCTCCGATCGGCGCCTGGTCACCACCCTCGCGGGTGGTCCAGAAGGCCACCAGACGGCTGCCCGGCTCGACCACCAGAACCACCGCCCGCGACACCCGCGGGTCTTCCGCGAGGACGGCCTCGATCTCACCCAGCTCGACCCGGAAGCCGCGCAGCTGCACTTGCTGATCGATGCGCCCGAGGTATTCGATCTCGCCGTCCGGCCGACGGCGTGCCAGGTCGCCGCTGCGGTACGACCGGCCGCCGGCGACCTCGGGATCGGGGACGAAACGCTCGGCGGTGAGGGCCGGACGGCCGAGGTAGCCCCAGGCCAGGCCGGCGCCACCGACCCGCAGCTCGCCGGCGACGCCGAAGGGCGCCGGCTCCCCGCTGGCCTCGACCACCTGCAGCGAGAGATCGGCCAGCGGCGCACCGATGGGACTGCGCTCGGACCGCTCCAGATCGGCCGCGACGAGGGGCCGGAACGTAACGTGGACGGTGGTCTCGGTGATGCCGTACATGTTGACCAACCGAGGCCGGCCGAGGGCGAAGTCTTGGGCCCAGGAAGTCAGCAGAGAGGGCTCGAGGGCTTCGCCCCCGAAGATCACCTCGCGCAGGGCATCGCCCGCCGTCGAGCCACCGTCCCCAGCGCGATCTTCCAGGGCCGCCGGCACCAGCTGCAGGAAGGCCGACGGGGTCTGGTTGAGAACCGTCACCTGCTGCGCCACCAGGAGCTGCCAGAAATCTTCCGGTGAGCGGCTGGTCCAGTGAGGAACCACCACCAGACGGCCACCCCAGGCGAAAGCGCCCCACAGCTCCCAAACGGAAAAGTCGAAGGCGTAGGAGTGGAACAGGGTCCAGACGTCGTCGGCCCCGAAGTCGAAACCCTCCTCCGCCGCCCGCAACAGCCGAATGACGTTGTGGTGCGACACACCCACCGCCTTCGGTCGCCCGGTCGAGCCGGAGGTGTAGATGAGATAGGCCAGGCTGTCGGCGGCGATCGCCGGCGGTCGCCAGGGCCCCGAAGACGGCTGCGCCGCCAGGTCGACCCGTTCCAGGTCGATTCTGGGCAGGTCGTCCCAAGGCCCGTCGTTCCAAGCGGCATCGTCCCCCGAGCCCGCCACCACCAACGCCGCCAGGTCGGCATCGCGCGCCACGAAGCGCAGGCGCTCGGCCGGATAGGCGGGATCGAGCGGCACGTAGGCGGCGCCGGCCTTGAGGATCGCCAAGATCGCCACGGCGATGTCCTCGCTGCGCTCGACGGCGAGGCCGACCCGTGCCCCCGGAGCGACGCCGAGGCGGATCGCCAGGGCCGTCGATCGCTGGTCGAGGGCGCCGTAGGTGATCTGACGCTCGCCGCACACCAAGGCCACCCGATCGGGAGCCGAGACCACCACCCGGCGGAACAGATCGGGCAGCGAGCGGCGGTCCTCGAAGGTGGCGCGGCGGCGCCCCATGGAGCTGAGCTGGAGGCGCTCGCCGGAGGTCAGCAGAGGCAGCCGGCGTAGCGCCGTGGCGGGCTCCTTACGCACCGCCTCGAGGAGCTCCGTCAGATGCCCCGCCAGACGCTCGATGGTGACCCGGTCGAAGAGGTCGGTGCTGAAGTTGAAGTCGAGCTCGACGCCACCGGACCGCTCCGCCCCGTAGAGGGAGAGGTCGAACTTGGCGACCGGGCTCGGCAGGTCGAGGGAGCGCAGCTCGAGGCCCGGCAGCTCGAACCTGCTGAGGGGAGCGTTCTGCACCGCCACCAGCACCTGGAAGAGCGCCTCGCGGCGCAGATCGCGCTGCGCGCCGACCGCCTCGACGAGACGTTCGAAGGGGTAGTCCTGATGGCCGTAGGCGTCGAGGGTAGTCGACCGAACGCCTTCCAGGAGCTCGCCGAAGGTGAGCCCCGGCTCGACGCCGACACGCAGCACCAGGGTGTTGACGAAGAAGCCGATCAGGGGCTCCGTCTCGAGACGGTTGCGGTTGGCGACGGGGGTTCCGAGGAGCAGATCGTCGCTACCGCTGTAGCGACTCAACAACGCCGAGAAAGCCGCCACCAGCACCATGAACAGGGTGCCGTCGTGCTGCCGCGCCAAGTCAGACATCCAGGCCGACAGATCCTCCGGCAGGGTGATCTCGAGGTTGTCGCCGCGATAGGTCGGCAGCGCCGGTCGTGGCCGATCGAAGGGCAGGTCGAGGCTCTCCGGTGCACCGGCCAAGTGCTCGCGCCAGTGGCTGGCGAGCTCCTCCTCGACTTCGCCCGAAAGCCAGCGACGCTGCCAGCGGGCGAACTCCGGATACTGCATCTCCAGCTCCGCCAAGGGCGACCGCTGGCCCGCCCGGGCACACTCGTAGAGGGTCGAAAGCTCGCCTACGAAGACACCCATCGACCACAGGTCGGAGATGATGTGGTGCATGGCGAAGAGCAGGTGATGACAGCCCTTGTCGAGGCGCAGCAGGCGGACGCGCAGCAGAGGCCCGCGCTCGAGGTCGAAGCCGGTGGCGACCTCGAAGCGGCGCCAGCGATCGGCCTCGGCGTCGCGCAGCGGCGCCGGCAATCGGCTCAGGTCGATTACCGGGAAGGTCGTCGACCGGGCTCCTCGGACCACCTGGACTGGACTGCCAGCGACCGTCGCGAAGGTGGTCCTCAGAGCCTCGTGTCGACGATAGATCTCGCCCAGGGCGGCCCGCAGCGGTCCGACCGCCAGATCGCCCTCGAGGGCTACCGCCGCCGCCAGGTTGTAGGTCGCCTTGCCGGGAGTGAGCTGCTCCAGGAACCACAGCCTCTGTTGGGAGAAAGAGAGCGGCGGGGCGGAATCCTCGAGCTCCCCCACGGTCACCGCCTCGACCGCCGCCGAGAGGTCGTCGAGGCGCCGCGCCAGCTGTCGGACGGTGGGCGCCTCGAAGAGCAGCCGGACGGGCACCTGGCGTCCCCGAGCGCTGCTCAACCGCGAGGCCACCTGGGTGGCGAGGAGAGAGTGGCCGCCGAGCCGGAAGAAGGATTCTTCGGCGCCGATGCCAGAGATTCCCAAGACTTCCTCCCAGATGGCCGCCACCTGCTCCTCGACGGCCCCCTGGGGCGGCCGCGAGGCGCCTCCGGAAGCCGCGTCGGCAAAGGAAGGAGCCGGTAGAGAGCGGCGATCGATCTTGCCCGAGGGCGTCAGCGGCAACGCCGGGAGAATCTCCACGACAGACGGCACCAGGGGCTCCGGCAGGCGGTCGACGAGGTGATCGATGAGCTCTTCGCTGCTCGCCTCGGGTCCATCCTCGGTGAGGGTCACGTAGGCCACCAGGCGCCGGCCGCCAGCCTCGCCGTGAGCCACCACCACCGCCTGCTCGACGGCCCGATGGGCGCCCAGCGCTTGTTCGATCTCGCCGGGCTCGACGCGGAATCCGCGCACCTTGATCTGGCCATCGAGGCGACCGAGGAACTCGAGCTCGCCGGCGCCGAGCCAGCGGCCGAGGTCGCCGGTGCGGTAGAGGCGTCCGCCGGGCGGCCCCCAAGGGTCGGGAACGAAGCGTTCCGCCGTCAGAGCAGGCCGATGCAGGTAGCCGCGGGCCAGGCATTCACCGCCGAAGCAGAGCTCTCCGGGGACGCCGAGGGGGGCCAGGGTGCCGCCGGTAGCGAGCACCTGGACGCGCGTGTTGGCCACCGGACCACCGATCGGCGGCAGCTCCGGCAGCGCCTCGCCGGCCTCGCCGGTCCAGGCGGTGACGACATGGGTCTCGGAAGGACCGTAGTGGTTGTGCAACCGCGCCCCCGGCAGGCGATCGAGCAATGCCCGCACCTGTGGCGTCACCCGCAGCTGCTCGCCGGCGGTGATGATGTCGCGCAGGCTGTGCGGCACGGGCGCCCCGCCGCGCACCGCCTCGGCCAGCCCCTGGAGGGCGACGAAGGGCAAGTAGAGGGTCTCGACCCGCTGCTCGGCGAGGTGTCCTGCCAGGGCGAAGGCATCGCGCCGCATCTCCTCCGAGACCATCACCAGGGCACCGCCGGCGCCCCAGGTGGCGAACATCTCCTGGAAGGAGACGTCGAAGCTGAGGGCGGCGAACTGCAGCACCGCGCCGTCCGGACGACTGGGAATGCGATGGCGGCGCTGCCACTCGGCGAGGCTGACCAGCGCCCCGTGGCGCATCGCCACACCCTTCGGCCGACCGGTCGAGCCGGAGGTGTAGATGACGTAGGCCAGGGAGTCGGACAATCCTCCCGCCAGGCGCGCCTCGGCGACCGTCGCCGGCGGCTCCTCGACCCCACCGACGGTCACCACCGGAAGGTCGTCCGCTGCGAGCTCCACAGGGGTCCCGTCGGAGATCAAGACCCGCGCCTTGCTGTCCGCCACCATGAAGGTCAGTCGCTCGGCGGGATAGGCGGGATCGAGGGACAGGCAGGCTCCGCCGGCCTTGAGCACGGCGAGGACGGCGGTGGCGAGGTCGAGGGTTCGGCCGACGCAGATGGCGACCACCGCGTCGCACGCCACGCCAGCGGCCACCAGGCGCCGCGCCAGGTCATCGGATCGCCGGTCGAGCTCGCGGTAGCTCAAACGGCCCTCGGTAGCGATCACCGCCGGTGCCGAGGGGGTCGCCACCGCCTGGCGACGGAAGAGGGCATCGAGGGAGCGCACCGCGCCGGCCGCGGCCGGCTCTTCGGTGGCGTTCCAATGGGCGATCTGGCGACGCTCCTCGGCGGAAGTCCAGGGCAGCCGCGACAGCGGCCGGTCGGGATCGTCGAGGACCGCCCGCAGCAGGCGCTCGAGGGCACCGACGAAGCGATCGATGGTGGCGCCGTCGAACAGCGCCGTGGCGTACTCCAGGCGCAGCTCGAGCTCTTCGTCATCGGCGTAGACGAAGAGCGTGAGGTCGAATTTCGAGGTGGTGTTCGGCACCTCGACAGGCGCCAGCTCGAGACCCGCCATGGCGAGACCCGAGCGACTCTGCGCCTGCTGTACCAGCATCACCTGGAAGAGCGGCTGGCGCGTCGGATCGCGATCCGGCTCGAGGGCGTCGACCAGCCGCTCGAAGGGCAGGTGCTGGCGCGAGAAGGCGTCGAGGCTGGAGCGACGGGAGCGATCGAGCAGCTCGCGGAAGGAGGGATCCCCGGTGAGATCGACGGGCACCACGATGGTGTTGGTGAAGAAGCCGATCAGACCGTCGATCTCGCCCTTGCCGCGATTGGCGATCGGCGAGCCGACGGTCAACCGGTCGCGCCCGGACCAGCGCCCGAGGAGAGCCCCGAAAGCCGCCAACAGAGCCATGAACAGCGTGCCCTTGTGCTGGCGGGCCAGCGCCTCGAGGCGCTGAGCGAGCTCGGGCTCGAAGTGCGAGACGTGGGTCTCCCCGGCGAAGCTCTGAAGCGGCGGTCGCGGCCGGTCGGTGGGCAGCTCGAGGGGATCGATGAACTCCTGCAGGCGCTCGGCGGCGATCACCAGCTCGGCCCCCACCCGCTCCTCCGAGAACTCCTCCGCCAGGCGTTCGGCATGATCGGCGAACTGCTGCGGCAGCGGCACCAGGGGTGAGCGGGAGCCGCTGCAGGCGGCGCGGTAAATCAACGACAGCTCGCGCACGAAGACCCCCACCGACCAGGCATCGCTGATGATGTGGTGGAGGGTCACCTGCAGGCGATGACTCCGGCCTCCGAGGCGCAGCAGGCGGGCCCGGAAGAGCGGACCGCGCTCGAGATCGAAGCCTTCGGCACCGCCGGCCAGCACCTGGCGGTCGAGCTCGCCGTCCCGTTTGGCCGGCGGCAGAGCCGAGAGATCGATCAGCGGCAAGAGCGCTCCCGGCGGCCAGGCTCCGATGCGCTGCTCGCAGCGCCCGTCGTTCTCCTCGAAGGTGGTGCGCAGCACCCCCTGGCGCTCGACGATGGCGCGCAGGGCACCGGCGAGGGCGGCGACCTCGAGCTCGCCGCGCAGCTCGACCGCCGCCGGCACGTTGTAGGTCGCCGAGCCCGGGTCGAGGCGGTCGAGGAACCACAGGCGTTGCTGCGAGAAGGTCGCCGGCGCCAGACGCTCGGCGGCGATGGGAACAGGAGCCAGCGCTTCGTCCCTCGGCGTCTTCTCAACGGTGGTAGGCAGGTCCGCGGCCAGGATCGCTTCGCGGCCCTCCTGACGTAGCAGCTCGGCAATCGCCGCCGCCGTCCCCGCGATCGTCGGATTCTCGAACAGCGCCACCAGCGAGAGCTCGACGCCGTAGACCTCCTCGACTCCGGCGACCACTTCGGTGGCGAGCAGGGAGTGACCGCCGAGGGCGAAGAAATCGTCCTCGAGGCCCACCTGCTCGACCTCCAAGACCTCTTTCCAAAGATCCACCAGCATGGCCTCGATGGTCTCCGCCGGAGGTCCGTCGGCGGCCTCCTCGGCGCTGCCGCCGAGCACGCGTGCGGTGCGCTCGAGGGCGGCGCCGTCGACCTTGCCGTTGGCGGTCAGCGGGAAGCGATCGATGGTGGCGAAGGACGCCGGCACCATGTAGGCCGGAAGGCGGGCCGCCAGGCCGTCGCGCAGCTCCTGGAGGTCGCCGTCGAAGGGCGCGACAAAGGCGTGAAGACGACGGTCGTCGCCATCCGTGACGCGCAGCTCGACCCGCGCCTGATCGATACCCGGCAGGACTTCGAGGGCGGCTTCGATCTCGCCGAGCTCGATGCGGAAGCCGCGCAGCTTGATCTGGCGATCGGACCGGCCCATGAAGTCGAAGCCACCGTCCGCCCGTTGCCGAACCCGATCACCGGTGCGGTAGAGGCGCTGACCGGGGACCTCCCCGAGAGGGTCCGGCTGGAAGCGCTCGGCGGTGAGCGCCGGCCGCCGGTGATAGCCCTGGGCGAGACCGCGACCACCGACCACCAGCTCCCCCGCCTCGCCGGTCGCGACGCGCTCGAAGTCGCCATCGACGACGTAGGCCTCCGTGCCGGTGATCACCGAGCCAATGGGAATCGCCGACTCGGCGACGACCTCGGCGTCGATCACCTGGCAGGTGGTGAAGGTGGTGTTCTCGGTCGGACCGTAGCAGTTGACCAGACGCTGGTCAGGGTTGGCGGCGAAGTACTCTCGCACCACTGTCGGCGAACAGGTCTCGCCGCCGAAGAGCACCGTCGAAAGCGGCGCCAGAACATCCTGGTGGTGGCGCGCCAAGCGCTGGAACAGAGAGGTCGTGAAGAAGCAGGTGGTGATGCCACGGCGCCGGATCTCCTCCCCCAGGGCCGCCGGCGAGAGAGCGGTCGCCGGCGGGACCACCACCACCGCGGCGCCGTTGAGGAGAGCCCCCCAGAGCTCGAAGGTGGCGGCATCGAAGGCCGGATTGGCGACGAAGCCCAAGCGATCCCGAGGGTCGATCTGCAGGTAGTTGGTGTCGCACACCAGGCGGATCACGGCGCGGTGGGGCACCCGCACGCCCTTGGGGCGACCGGTCGATCCGGAGGTGTACATCATGTAAGCCACCTGCCGGCCGTCGACGGACCGCGAGAGGGGCTTCTTGGAGCCGCGCGGCAGGAGCAGCTCGAGGTCGTCGTCCTCCGGCAGGAGATCGGCGGTCTCGGCGCTGACCACCGCCGTCGTCACCTCGGCATCGTCGATCATCGTCGCCAGGCGCTCCCGCGGATAGCTCGGATCGAGCGGCAGGTAGGCGGCCCCGGCCTTGAGGATCGCCAGCATCGCCACCACCCAGGCGGTCGACCGCTCGAGGCAAAGACCGACCATCTCGCCGGGCTCGACGCCGGCCATCACCAGGCGCCGTGCCAAGGAGCCGGAGCGACGATCGAGCTCCTCGTAGGTGAGGGTCGCTTCGCCCTCGATCACCGCCGCAGCCTGCGGGTTCCACGCCACCGCCGTGGCGAAGAGGTCTTGCAAGCAGGGCTCGTCGTCGCCGCCACCCCCGCCTTCCGGGATCGCCACCGACGGCGGGCCGCCGGCTCTGTCGCCGGCTCCGAGCGACGGCTGCCCCTCGGCCGCGATGTGCTGCGCCATCGCCGCCACCGTCGGGGCCTCGAAGAAGACCCGCACCGGCAGGGCGACGTCGAGCTCTTCGGCGATCCGCTGGGTCAGCCGCAGGGCACGCATGGACTGCCCGCCGAGGTCGAAGAAATCCTCCTCGATACCGATCTCGCGACGCTCGAGAACCTCGCACCAGAGCTCGACCAGCCGGGCCTCGAGAGGGTTGCGGGGCAGCGTGATCTGCGCCGCGCCAGCGTCGTCCTCTGCCGGTGAGGGTGCCTCGGCCAAGAGCATCCGATCGACCTTGCCGACGGCGGTTCGCGGTAGAGCCTGCAGGCGCAATAGCCGGTGAGGCACGAGATGAGCCGGCAGCTCTTCGCCCAGGCGGGCTCGCAGCGCCGCCGCATCGAAGGACCCTCGCGGCACGACGTGGGCGACCAGCTGGTCCTCCTGCACCACCACCGCCGCCTGGTCGACCTCCGGCAAGGTCGCCAGGGCGGCTTCAACCTCCCCCGGCTCGATGCGAAAACCCCGCAGCTTGACCTGGTCGTCGCGGCGTCCGAGGTACTCGAGCTCACCCGAGGGACTCCAGCGAACGCGATCCCCGGTGTAGTAGAGGCGCTCGCCGTTGCCGTCCGGGTAGGGCCGGAAACGCTCCGCCGTCAAAGCCGGGCGTCCAAGGTAGCCGATGGCGAGGGCGGGGCCTGCCAGGCAAAGCTCACCGGCAACCCCCACCGGGACCAGCTCGCCACGCGCATCGAGCACCCGCGCCACGAAGCCGGCCAGGGGGCGCCCGATCGCGATCTCGTGGCCGCCCTCGACGACCTCACCGAGAGTGGCGCAAACGGTGGTCTCGGACGGGCCGTAGGCGTTGATCAGGGAGGTCGCGGCAGCCCACTCTCGAGCCACCGCCGCGGGCAGTGCCTCGCCCGCCGAGATCACCAGCTCGAGGGTGCTCTCCGCGGCGGGCGGAGAGAGCTGCGCCAGGCTCGAGGGAGGCAGGGTGAGGCAGGTGACGCGCTGACGACGGATCAGGCCATCGAGGGCCGGTCCCGGCACCAGCTCGCTCGCCGGGGCGACCACCAGAGCGGCACCGGCGCCGAAGGCGAGAGCCATCTCCCAGACGCTGGCATCGAAGGACAGGGCGGCGAATTGCAGCACCCGATCGGCCGGTCCGCGGCCGAGCAATCGCCGCTGCTCCGCCACCAAATTCGCCAAGGCGCCGGCGGTGATCTGTACCCCCTTGGGCCGGCCCGTCGATCCGGAGGTGTAGACGACGTAGGCCGGTAGCGCCGCATCGCGAACGTCGGCCGTGATTTGCGGAGCGGAGCCCTCGCCCTGCTGCTGCAGGTCCTCGATCGCCACGACCGGCGAAGCGAGATCCGCCGCCCAGGCGGGGCGCTCTGCCGGCACCAGCAGCGCTGCCGGGCGCGCGTCCGCCGCCATGAAGGCGAGGCGCGGCGCCGGATAGGCGGGATCGAGGGGCAGGTAACAGAGGCCAGCCCACTGGGTGGCGACGAAGGCCACCACCTGCTCCACGGTGCGATCGAGGGCGACGGCGACGACCTCCCCCGGACGACCGCCGAGGCGCCGCAGCTCGGCCGCCAGCCGGCGGGATCGGGCCGCCAGATCACCGTAGGTCAAGGTGCCGGCGGACGACACCACCGCCACCGCCTGCGGCTGCTCGCCGGCCCAGGTCGCGATCACCTCCGGGAGCAGCGGGACGGACCCTCGGGCGGCGGACCCGGGAGCGGCGAACCGGGGGCCGTGGCCCCAGTCGTCGAGCAGCTCGACCCGCTGCGCCGCCGTCAGCAGCGGCAAGCGACCGATCTCGGCCGCCGGATTCGCCACCACACCGGCGAGCAGGACCTCGAAGGCGCGGTGGACGCGCTCGATGGTGCTGGCGTCGAAGAGGGCGGTGGCGAAGTTCCAGGTCAACAGCAGACGGCCGTCCGTCTGCGAGGCGGTGAGAGTGAGGTCGAACTTGGCCACCGCCGCCGCCGCCATCGTCGGCTCGGCCTCGAGACCCGGCAGCTCGAGGACGTCGAGAGGGGCGTTCTGCAGCACGAAAGCGACCTGGAAGAGGGGCGAGCGCGACAGATCACGCTCCGGATGGAGCACCTCGACCAGCTTCTCGAAGGGCAGATCCTGGTGGCCGTAAGCGCCGAGAGTGAAGCGCCGGATCTCGTCCAGAAATGCGACGAAGGACTTCTCCGGCAGGGGGCGGCCGGCGAGCACCAGGGTGTTGACGAAGAAGCCGATGAGATCCTCGATCTCCTCGCGGTGACGGTTGGCGATCGGCGAGCCGACGGCGAGGGCGGTCTGACCACTGAGTCGCGACAGGAGGACCTGGAAAGCCGCCAACAGGGTCATGAAGAGGGTGGCGCCACGCTGTCCAGAGAGCTCTTGCAGGGCCTCGGCGAGGGCCTCGTCGATCAAGAACGCCCGGGTGTCGCCGCGCGGATCCTGACGCGGCGGTCGCGGCCGGTCGGCGGGCAGCTCGAGGGGATCGAGGAAGCCATCGAGGCGCTCGCGCCACCAGTCGAGCTGCTCGTCGAGGACCTCCCCCGCCAGCCACTGGCGCTGCCAGGCGGCGAAGTCACCGAACTGGATTCGCAGCGGCTCGAGGTCCAGTTGGCGGCCCTCGAGGGCCTCCCGATAGCCGGCGCAGAGCTCGCGCACCAGGACACCCACCGACCAGCCGTCGGAAACGATGTGATGGGTGTTGGTGACCAGCAGGTGATCGCCGGCGGCGAAGCGAATCAAGAACGACCGCATCAATGGACCGATGGCGAGATCGAAGCCGCGCAAAGCCTCGGCCTCGTCGAGGCGAATCCCCTCGTGGTGCCGGGCGTCGGCGGCGAGACCCGAGAGATCGATCAACGGCAAGGGGCGCGGCTGCCAGGGCAGCACCACCTGGTGAGGCCGGCGGCCGCGCCGCCGGAAGACGGTGCGCAGCGCCTCGTGGCGTCGCACCACCGCGTCGAGGGCGAAGGCCATGGCGGCGACCTCCAGGTCGCCACGCAGCCGCACCGTCGCCGGAATGTTGTAGGCGCTGCCGCCGGCGGCCATCTGGTCGAGAAACCACAAGCGCTGCTGGCCGAAGGACAGAGGCAGATCTTCCTGCCGCGAAACCGGCTCGATCGGCGGCGCCGCCACGCCCGGGGTCGCGTCTTCGAGATGGGCCGCCAGGCCGGCGACGGTGGGGCGCTCGAAGAAGGTCTTGACGGCGAGGTCGACGCCCAGGGCCCGACGCAGCCGCGACACCACCCGGGTCGCCAGCAGGGACTGGCCGCCGAGGGCGAAGAAGTCGTCGAGCACGGACACCGCGGACCGCTCCAGCACCTCGCACCAGACGCCGGCCACCAGCTCTTCGAGGGGTGAGCGCGGCACCACCATCGCCGCCGCCGAAGCGACCGGCGCCGCGGGATCCGGCAGCTCGCGCTGATTGACCTTGCCGCTCGGGGTCAGCGGCAAGCTCTCGAGGAAAACGAACTGGGCCGGTATCAGGTATTCCGGCAGGCGCTGGGCCAGGAAGGAGCGTAGGTCGCGCGGCCGCTCGCCGCGCGCCACCACGTAGGCCACCAACCGCAGCTCGCCGTCGCCGCGCGCCACCACCACCGAGGTACGGACCGCCGGGTGATAACCGAGGGCCTGCTCGACCTCGCCGGGCTCGACCCGGAATCCCCGGATCTTGACCTGGGTGTCGGCGCGGCCGAGGAATTCGAGGTCACCGTCGGAACGCCAGCGACCGAGATCGCCGGTGCGGTACATGCGCGCCCCGGGGACGGTCGAGAAGGGATCCGGCAGGAAGCTTTCGGCGGTGCGCCGAGGCTGCCCGAGATAGCCGCGAGCCAGGCAGCCGCCGCCGAAGAACAGCTCCCCCGCGACCCCCACCAGGGCCGGCTGGCCGAGGCGGTCGAGAAGATAGGCGCGGGCCGCCGCCACCGGCCGGCCGATGGGCGGCAGATCGGGCCAGGGCTGCTCTTCGGCCTCCTCGGCGGAGCGATTCCAGGCGGTGACGACGTGGGTCTCGGAGGGGCCGTAGTGGTTGTGCAGCCGCCCCTCCGGCAGCCCGGCCATCAGGGCTCGCACTTCGCCGGTCATGCGCAGCTGCTCGCCGGCGGTGACGATCTCGCGCAGAGCCCCGGGCACCTCCCCCACCTCGGCCACCGCTTCGGCGAGCTGCTGCAACCCGACGAAGGGCAGGTAGAGGGTTTCGACCGCCTCCCGCTGCAGCCGCGCCAGGAGCAGGAATGGATCGCGCCGCAGCTCGTCCGGCACCAGGACCAGGGTGCCGGCGCGCTGCCAGGTGGTGAACATCTCCTGGAAGGAAACGTCGAAGGAGAGGGCCGAGAACTGCAGGGTGCGACTGCCGTCGCGGCGCGGCACGCCACTCTGGGCCTGCCAGTTGACCAGCTGAGTGATCGCGCCGTGGCGCATCGCGACGCCCTTGGGCAGGCCGCTCGAGCCGGAGGTGTAGATGACGTAAGCGAGGTGGTCCGGCGAGCTCGGCGAAGCCGGCGCGGCCTCCGGCGCCGCGGCCGCCCTCGCCGCCGGAACCAGATCCTCGACCCACAGCACCGGGCGATCGTCGTCGCCGGTCACCAGGTGACCGTAGCGCCGCGCCGCCACCACCACCGCGGCACCGCAGTCCTCCAGCATCCAGGCCAAGCGTTCCGGCGGATAGGCCGGATCGAGGGGCACGCACACGCCGCCCGCCTCGAGGGTGGCGAGCACCGCCACCGGCAGGTCCAGGCCGCGCTCGACGCACAGCGCCACGGTGCGCTCCCCGGCCACCCCGTGGCGCCGCAGCAGCGCCGCCCAGGCGCGAGCGCGCCGCGTCAGCTCGCCATAGCTCAGGTGGGCGCCATCGGCGGTGACGGCCACCGCATCGGGATGGACGGCGGCGGTGTCGGCGAACAGCCCATGGAGCGTGCCCGAGGCCACCGCCTGATTGCGGTTCCAGTCGTTGAGCAGCTGCCAGCGCTCGGCCGCCGACAGCATGTCGAGATCGCCCACCGAGCGTTCGGGATGGGCCAAGGCCGACTCCAGGAGGCGGCGGAAGTGGCTCAGCAGGCGCAGCGCCGTCGCCTCGTCGAAGAGCGCCGTGTCGTACTCGATCTGCACCGTCAGGTCCCGCGGCCGCTCCCACACCATCAGGGTGAGATCGAACTTGGCGGTGGCGTTGGCGGCGGGCAGGGGGGTGAGCTCGAGATCCGGAAGGTCGGCCTGCCCTTGCGGCGCATTGAGCATCACCAACATCGCCTGGAAGAGCGGATGGCGAGACAGGTCGCGGCGCGGCTCGAGCACCTCCACCAGCTTCTCGAAGGGCAGATCCTGGTGGGCGTAGGCGCCCAGGGTGGTCTCCTTGACCTGCTGCAGGAAGTCCTCGAAGGTGGGCGTCGGACGCAGCCGCGAAGCCATCACCAGGGTGTTGGCGAAGAAGCCGATCAGGCCCTCGAGCTCGGGCCGCGGACGATTGGCGATCGGGCTGCCGACGGAGATCTCGTCCTGGCCGCTGTAGCGGTGGAGCAGCACTTGGAGGGTCGCCAGGAGGATCATGTAGGGGGTGGTGCCGGTCTCCCCGGCGAGGCGCCCGAGGTCGGCGATCACCTCCGGGAAGACGACCTCCCGCATCGCCCCCTGGAGACTCTGGGTCGCCGGTCGCGGCCGGTCCGTGGGCAGCTCGAGCACCGGCGGCGAGGCGCCGAGGCGCTGGCGCCACCAGTCGACCTGCCCCTCCAGAACGTCGCCCGAGAGCCATTCGCGCTGCCAGAGGGCGAAGTCGACGTACTGCACCGGCAGAGGCTCGAAGTCGGGCTTCCGGCCACCGTGCAAGGCGCGATAGCCCGCGCCGAGCTCACGCACGAAAACCCCTACCGACCAGCCGTCGCCGACGATGTGATGGAGGGTGACGAACAGCATGTGATGGTCGTCTTCGAGCTGCGCCAGGTGGGCCCGCAGCAACGGCCCGCGCACCAGGTCGAAGGGCCGAGCCGCCTCGGCGAAGGCCAGACCTTCGGCGACCTGCAGCCGCCGCTGCGGCGCCAGGGCCGTGAGATCGACCAGCGGCAGCAGAGGGGAATCGCCGGGGAGCTCCGGATGCACCACCTGAGCCGGGTCCTCAGCGCTCGCGACCATCGTGGTGCGCAGTGTTTCGTGACGCGCCACCAGCGATTCGAGGGTGGCGCGCAGGGCCGAAACCCGCAGCCGACCGCGCAGGCGCACCACCGCCGGGATGTTGTAGGCGGCGCTGCCGGGATCGAGCTGATCGAGCAGCCAGAGACGCTGCTGCGCGAAGGACAGCGGCTGCGGCCCGGAGCGCCGGCGCGGTACCACCGGCCCCGGATCGCTCCCCTGCTGCTCCACCCCACCGCCGCCGCTGAGGTGCCTGGCGAGGGCCGCCACCGTCGGCGCTTCGAAGAGGGTGCGCAGGGCGAGAGCCTGGCCGAAGGCCTGCGGCAGCCGGGCGATGACGCGCGTCGCCAGCAGGGAATGACCGCCAAGCTCGAAGAAATCGTCTTCCACCCCCACCCGCTCGACCTCGAGCACCTCGGCGAAGATCTCCGACAGGCGCTCTTCGATCTCGCCGCGCGGCGCCACGTAGTCGGCGGTGCTGGCGATCTCACGGTCCGGTGCCGGCAGCGCCCGACGATCGACCTTGTTGCTGGAGGTCATCGGCAGGGCCGCGAGGACGACGAAATCAGGCGGCACCATGTAGTCCGGCAGGCGCTTCTTGAGCTGGCTGCGCAGAGCCTCGCGGGACGGCGCCGGGTGGCCTTCGGCAGCGACCAGGTAGGCGCACAGGCGCTTTTCGCCGGGACCGTCTTGGCGCGCCAGCACCACCGCCTCGGCCACCGCCGAGTCCTCCCGCAGGACCGCTTCGATCTCACTCAGCTCGATGCGGAAGCCGCGCACCTTGACCTGGTGGTCGATGCGACCGAGGAACTCGAGCTCGCCGTCGGGGAGGGAGCGCACGCGATCGCCGGTGCGATACATGCGCGCCCCGGCGATTCCCGAGAAGGGCTCCGGCACGAACTTCTCGGCGGTCAGGGCCGGTCGGCCGAGATAGCCCCTGGCGAGACCGGCACCGGCGAGGCAGAGCTCGCCCGGCGCCCCGAGGGGTACGGCGGCGAGATCGGGAGCGACGACGTAGCCCTGGACTCCGTGCACCGGGCGACCGATGGGCAGCTCGCCGGAGGGCCGCCGAAGGCGCCGCAGCTCGCTCATGGTGGCGACCACGGTGGCCTCCGTCGGCCCGTAGTTGTTGATCATCCGAAAGCCCGGCAGGGACCAGCTCCACCAAGCCTCGACCCGCTCCGGAATCGCCCGGTCGCCGCCGAAAACCGCCAGCCGCAGCGGCGCCGGGTCGCCCGCCGGGCGCTGCGGCAGGGCGGTGGCGAGCTCCTGCCAATAGGTCGTCGGCAGGCTGAGCTGGGTGACCTGCAGGTCGTTCAGGCGATCGAGGAAGTGGCCTGGCGAGGAGATCATCTCTTCGCGCCGCAGCACCAGGGCGCCGCCGCGGCCGAGGATCGGGAAGATCTCCTCGGCGGCGTGATCGAAGCCGATCGACACGAACTGCAGGACCCGATCCCGCCGTCCGAGGGCGAAGATCTCGGCGGCGCTGCGGATGTAGTTGGCCACCGAGTGGTTCTGCACCGCCACCCCCTTGGGCCGCCCCGTCGAGCCGGAGGTGTAAATGATGTAGGCGAGGCCTTCCGGCGGCGTCGGCGCCGAGCCCGCGGCCGGCGCCGGCGCGCGCCGACGGTCGAGGTGGAGCACCGGCAGACCGGCGGGCAGCGTCGGCAGCGGCAGCCGCGACACGCTCACCAGCGCCGCCGGTCGCGCATCGTCGAGGATGTAGGCCAAGCGCTCCGCCGGAATCGCCGGATCGAGAGGGATGTAGGCGGCGCCGGCGCGCAGGATTCCGAACAGGCCGACCATCAGATCGACATGGCGGTCGATCAGCAGTGCCACCGGCGAATCCGGCCCGGCACCGACGGCGCGCAGGTGCTGGGCCAGCCCCTCGGCGAGCTCATCGAGGGCACGATAGGTGATCTGGTCCTGGCCGCAGACCACCGCCACCGAGTCCGGCCAGCGCTGAGCGCTCTCCCGGAAGAGCTGGTCGAGGCTGGCGGCCGGAAATGCATCGCCGACGTCGTTCCACTCCCGCAGCAGCTGGTGACGTTCGGCCTCGGCGAGCAGCGGCAGATCGAGGAGCGCCAGCTCCGGCTCCGCCACCAGGGCGCCGAGCAGAGACTCGAAGGAGCGCACCCAACGCTCGGCGGTGGTGCGATCGAAGAGGTCGGCGTTGTACTGCCAGGAGCCGCGCAGGGAACCATCGTCGTCACCCTCGATCATCCACAGAGTGAGGTCGAAATGGACCTCCGGGTCGCCTTCCGACGGCAGCGGCCCGACGGCGAGGTCCGGCAGATCGAGCTGCGGCACGAAGAAGTTCTGGAAGCCGAAGAGCACCTGGAACCAGGGAGAACGGCTGAGATCGCGCTCCGGACGCAGCTCCTCGAGAAGGGTCTCGAAGGGCACGTCCTGGTGCTCGTAGGCCCCCAGGGTGACGGCGCGCACGCGCTCGAGGAGCCGGTCGTAGGCCGGGTTGCCGGTGAGATCGCTGCGCAGCACCAGGGTATTGACGAAAAAGCCGATCAGCTCTTCGATCTCGCGCCAGCGGCGATTGGCGACGTAGGTGCCGACGGCGATGTCGTCCTGCCGCGAGAAGCGCGCCAGCAGCGCCTTGAAGGCGGTCAGCAGCACCATGAAGAGGGTCGCCCCCTGGCGCCGGGCGAGCTGCCGCAGACCGGCGGCGACGTCGTCGCCGAGGGCGAAGGTGACTTCGCCGCCACGGTGACTCTGCAGGGCCGGCCGCGGGCGATCGGTGGGTAGCTGCAGCACCGAGCCGCCGTCGCCGAGGCGCTGGCGCCAGTAGTCGACCTGGCGCGCAAGCACTTCGCCGCTCAGCCAAGAGCGCTGCCAGGCGGCGTAGTCGGCATAGCGCAGCGGCAGCGGCGACAGCGGCGACAGCGGCGACGGCAGTTCCCGGGCGAGGGCTTCGAACAGACTGCCGAGCTCGCGCGTGAAGACGCCGAGAGACCAGCCGTCACCGACGATGTGATGCAGGGTGACCAGCAGGACATGGCGGTCCTCCCCTTCGCGCAGCAGGGTGGTCCGAATCAGCGGTCCACGGGCGAGGTCGAAGGGCCGCCGGGCCTCGTCCCGGCGCAGGCGCTCGCGCTCGGCGGTGCGCCGCGAGGTCGGCAAGGCGGCGAGGTCGATCAGCGGTAGACGGGCCCCAGCCGGCGCCAGGATTCGCTGAGTCGGCTCGCCATCGCGCTGCGGAAAGACGGTGCGCAGGGCCTCGTGGCGGCGCTCGATCTCCCCCAGCGTCGCCGCCAGCACGGCCACCTCGAGGCGGCCTGCGAAGAGCACCGCCGAGGGAATGTTGTAGACCGCCGTCGCCGGATCGAGCTCGACCAGCAGCCACTGGCGGAGCTGGGAGTAGGACAGCGGCAGGTCGCGATCGCCGGCCACCGGCGTGATCGGTGGGATCTCCTCGCCTTGGCGCGCCTGCTCGACGACGGCGGCCATGGCGCGCGGCGTCGAGGCCTCGAAGAGAGCGCTCAACGGGAGGTCGAGGCCCAGGGCCTGGCGGATGCGGGCCATCAGCTGGGTCGCCATCAGCGAGTGGCCGCCGAGCTCGAAGAAGGCGCCGTCGGCCCCCACCTGTTCGAGGCGCAAGGTCTCCGCCCACAAGCCGGCGAGGAGCTCCTCGAGGGGCGTGCGCGGTGCCGCCCCGCCGCCGTCGACGGCCGGCGGCGCCGGCAGGGCGCGGCGATCGACCTTGCCATTGGCGGTCACCGGCAAGGCCGCGAGCCAGAGAATCACCGGCGGCACCATGTAGTCCGGCAGCGTCTCCTCCAGCCAGCCCTTGATCTCTTCCGCCGCCAGCCGGTCTGCGATCAGCTCACCGGCCTCGGCGGGCGGCGAGTCGTCCCCCGACGGACCGACCAGATAGGCCACCAGCCGCTTGTCGGCCCCGCTGCCGTCGACCACTACGCAGCTCTGCAGCACCTCTTCGTGGGCGGCGAGAGCGGCCTCGATCTCGCCCAGCTCGATGCGAAAGCCGCGCACCTTGACCTGGTGATCGAGGCGACCGAGGAACTCGAGCTCGCCGCGATGGTTCCAGCGCACCAGATCGCCGGTACGGTAGAGACGGCCGCCGGCGGAGGCTCCCGGGAAGGGATCCGGAACGAAGCTCTGGGCGGTCCTCGCCGGCAGCCCGAGATAGCCCCGCGCCAGTCCCGGCGAGGCGACGCACAGCTCACCGGGAGCTCCCGGAGGGACCGGCCGCTGGCGGCGATCGAGCACCAGCAGGCGGCAGCCGACGTTGGCGCTGCCGAGATGCATGCGGTCCTCGAACAGCAGGCTGCTGACCCACACCGTGGCCTCGGTGGGGCCGTAGCCGTTGACCACCCGGCGGTGCTCCGTCGACCAGCGCTGGGCCACCTGTGGGCTGCACGCCTCGCCGGCGACCACCAGCCGGCGGAAGGCCGGATAGGGGCGCTCGGGAATCGCGCTCAAGGACGACGGGGGCAGGAAGGAGGCGGTGATCGCGAGGCGCTCGAGCAGGTCGCCGAAAGC
Organism: Acidobacteriota bacterium; assembly: GCA_039028635.1. Classification (NCBI taxonomy): domain Bacteria; kingdom Pseudomonadati; phylum Acidobacteriota; species Acidobacteriota bacterium. Next base: position 43,042 of record JBCCHV010000018.1, on the reverse strand, counting down.
CGGGCTGGGCATCAGCGCGCTGGAGTCCGCAAAGCACAGGGTGGCGGCGCTCGCCAGGGTCGGCACGATCTCCGCCACCGAGCCGTCGAAGCTCGGCGAAGCGAACTGCAAGATGCGCGACGGGCCGTCGAGATCGAGGGCCAACCGTCCCGTGTGCACCAAGCCGGCGAGGCCCTGATGGGAAACCCCGACGCCCTTCGGCCGGCCGGTCGAGCCGGAGGTGAAGATGACGTAGGCGAGGGCGTCCATCGGCACCGCCGGCAAGGACACGGGCGGCGCCGCCGCGGCGAGCAGGTCTTCGAGAATGCTCACCTTCGGAGCCGCCTTCGGGAGGCTCTCGGCGATCGCCCGATGGGCCACCACCAGCCGGCAGGCGGCGGTCTCGATCATGTAGCCGAGGCGCTCGGCCGGATAGGCCGGATCGAGGGGCACCCAGGCGCCGCCCGCCTTGCTGACGGCGAGGATGGCGAGGGCCCAATCTGGGGAGCGCTCGAGGAACAGGCCCACGGTGCAGTCGGTGCCGACCCCCGCCGCCCGCAGGTGCTGCGCCAGACGGTCGCTACGGCGGTCGAGCTCGCCGTAACTGATGGCGCCGCCTTCCCAGGCCAGCGCCACCAAGTCCGGACGTTCCTGGCAGACGATGGTGAACAGGTCGACGAGGGACATCGGAACCGGCGTCAGGGGATCGCCCTGCCCCCACTCGTCGAGCACCGCTTGACGCTCGATGGGCGACAGCCAGTCGAGGGACGCCAGGCTCTTTTCGGGGCTTTCCAGGCCATGGGCGAGGAAGCGCCCATAGCGCTCCAGCAAACGGCGGGCGGAAACCTCGTCGAACAGGTCCTTGGCGTAGTTGAGGGCGAGCTCGAAGCCGCCGCTCTGCCGCGGGATGGCCTGCAGGGTGAGATCGAACTTGGCGACGCCGAGCTCGGGCTCATCGATGGCGATTTCGAGGCCCGGCAGGCGCAACGACTCGCGGGGCGCGTTCTGCACCACCAACATCACCTGGAAGAGGGCCTCGCGGGCGCGCTCGCGGTCGGTCGAGAGCTCTTCCACCAGGCGTTCGAAGGGCAGGTCCTGATGCGCCAGATCGTCGAGCACCCCGTGCCGCACCTTCTCGAGCAGCGACTCGAAGCTGTCTTCGCCCTCGACCGTCGCTGCCAGCGGCAAGGTGTTGACGAAGAAACCCACCAGGCCTTCGAGCTCAGGCCGCGGGCGGTTGGCGACGGGTGACCCGACGATCACCTGGCGCTGGCCGCTGAGGCGCGCCAGCAGGCCCTGATAGGCCGCCAGCAGGACCATGAAGGCGGTCGCGCCATGGGCCGCGGCGAAGGCCTCGAGGCGCCCGGCGGTCGCTCCCGAGAGCTGGTCGCGAACGGTGCCACCGCGATGACTCGGCACCGCCGGCCACGGGCGATCGGTGGGCAGCTCGAGCACCTCGGGCCGCTCCCCCAGGCGCCGGCGCCAGTAGGCGAGTAGGCCTTCGACTCGCTGCGGGTTCAGCCGAGCCCGCTGCCAGCGGGCGTAGTCGCCGTACTGCACCGGCAGGTCCGCGAGGCGCGCATCGCCAGCCCGCCGGCGGGCGGCGTAGCCGGAGGACAGCTCGTCGACCAGCACTCCCATCGACCAGGCGTCGCCGGCGATGTGATGGAGGGTGAGGGCGAGGCGATGGTGATCCTCTGCCAGGCGCACCAACAGCAAGCGCATCACCGGCCCGGCGCCGAGGTCGAAGGGCCGCGCGATCTCGGCGGCCAGGATGCTCTCGGCGAGCGCCATCCGTCGCGCTTCCTGCAGCGCCGTCAGATCGAGGCGCTGCAGGACTTCGCCGTTCGCCGCGTCGACCCGCTGCACCGGCACGCCATCGGCCTCCGGATAGCGCGTCCGCAGCACCTCGTGACGCCGCAAGATCTGATCGCTGACGGCGGCCAGGGCGGCCCCATCGAGGTCACCGCGCAGATCGAGCACCACCGCCAGGTTGTAGGTCGCCATACCCGGCGCGAGGTGATCGAGGAACCAGAGGCGCTGCTGAGCGAAGGACAGCGGTGCATCCCCAGAGCCCGCCGGCGCCGGCGACAAGGCGTCGACCGCCGTTTCGCCGGCGAGCCGATCGTCCGCCGGATCAGCCGGCAGCTCGGCCAGGCGCGCCGCGAGGCCTGCGACCGTCGGGGCCTCGAACAGGGCCCGCAGGGGCAGCTCCCGCCCCAGATCGTCGCTGAGCCGCGCCAGCAGCCGCGCCGCCGCCAGGGAGTGGCCGCCGAGGCCGAAGAAATCCTCGTCGGCAGCAACCCCGCGTCGCCCGAGAACGGCCGCGAAGTGCTCCGCCAAGCGTTGCTCCAAGCCCTCCGTCGGCGGCCGGCCGCCGGGCCGTTCGGCCTGCGGCAAGCCGCGCCCCGTCAACGCCTTGCGGTCGACCTTGCCGTTGGGCGTGAGGGGCAGCTCCGGCAGCCACGAGAAGGCAACCGGCACCATGGAGTCCGGCAGCGAGGCGAGCAGGCGGCGGCGCAGCTCGGCGGCATCCAGCTCCTTGGCGTCCAGCTCCTCCCCCACCAGCCAGGCCACGAGGTGAGATTCGCCGGCCGCGGGGCCGGTCCCCGGGATCGCCACCACCACCGCCTGGGCCACTTCCGGCTGGGCCTCCAGGACGGCTTCGATCTCGCCCAACTCGATGCGAAAGCCGCGCACCTTGACCTGGTGATCGAGGCGGCCGAGGAAATCGATCTCGCCGTCGGCCCGCCAGCGCGCCAGATCACCGGTGCGATAGAGGCGACTGCCGGCCTCCGGCGCCCAGGGATCGGGTACGAAGCGCTCGGCGGTGAGGGCCGGACGGCCGAGATAGCCGCGCGCCAGGCCGGCGCCGGCGATCAGCAGCTCGCCGGCCACGCCGACCGGCGCCGGCCGCCCCAGCGGGTCGAGAATCTGGATGCGGGTGTTGGCGATCGGCCGGCCGATGGAGACGGTCGCTTCGCGGCCCAGGCGGCGCCGGGCCGACCAGATGGTGGTTTCCGTCGGCCCGTAGAGGTTCCAGGCCTCGGAGCCACGCGCCACCAGCTGATCCGCCAGCTCCCGCGGCAGCGCCTCACCACCGCACAGAACCTTCAGGCGCGTCGTCGGCCAACGCCCCTCCACCAGCAATCGCCAGGTGGCCGGGGTGGCCTGGAGAACGGTGGTGCCGGTGTCTTCGATCTGGCGGCGCAGCGCGGCGCCATCGGCCGCCTGTTCCCGTCCGGCGATCACCAGCCGGGCGCCGGTGAGCAGCGGCAAGAAGAGCTCGAGGCCGGCGATGTCGAAGGACAGGGTGGTGACGGCGAGCAGGACGTCGTCGGCCTCGAGACCGGGCGCCTCGGCCATCGAACGCAGGAAGCTCAGCAGCGCACCATGCGGTACCTGCACTCCTTTTGGGCGTCCCGTCGAGCCGGAGGTGTAGAGCACGTAGGCGGCCATCGCCGGATCGACCCGCGGGCGCGGCGCCGGCGGCGCGTCCGTCACCTTCTCGTCGAGCACCAGCGCCGGCAGACCGGCCGGCAGCAGCGCTGCGACTTCGCTCAAGACCCGGCGCGACGACAGCACCAGCGCCACCCCCGAGTCGGCGGCGATGAAGCGCAGGCGCCCCGCCGGCAGCGCCGGATCGAGGGGCAGATACCAGCCCCCGGCCTTGGCGATGGCGAGCAAAGCCACCACCATCTCCGGCGAGCGCTCGAGGCTGACCGCCACCCCGATCTCGGGGCCGATGCCGTTCGCCGCCAGCCGGTCGGCGAGGGCCTCGGCGGCAGCGTCGAGGGCGCCGAAGGAGAGGCCGCCCCGGTCCATCCAGACGGCCACCCGATCGGGCCAAGCGGCGACCAGATCCGCGAAGGCCTGGTGCCAGGTCTGGGCCGGATAGGCGCGCGCCGCGTCGTTCCACTCCCACAGCAGCTGGTGACGCTCGCTGGTGGCGAGCAAGGGCAGCTCCCGGAGGGCCGTCTCCGGACGCCGCTGGACCTCGGCCAGCAAGGCCACGAAGTGGCGTCGCAGGCGCTCCATGGTGCTGCCGTCGAAGAGGTCCGTGCGGTAGGTCCAGACCTCTTCGAGGCCTTCGTCACGGGAAGTCAGGGAGAGGGTGATGTCGAAGCGCGAGGTGGTGCCGCCGAAGCTCGCCGGGGCGGCCTCGACGCCGGCAAAGTCGAGGCGCCGCTGCGGCGTGTTCTGCAGGATCATCATCACCTGGAAGAGCGGCTCGCGGGAGAGATCGCGCTCCGGCTGCAGCGCCTCCACCAGGCGCTCGAAGGGCAGCTCCTGCTTGGCGAAGGCGCTCAAGGTGGTGTCGCGCAGCGCCCCGGCGAGGTCGTCGAAGGCGGTCGCCGGCGCGACCTCGCCACGGATCGTCAGGGTGTTGACGAAGAAGCCGATCAGGCCCTCGAGCTCGGCCCGCGGCCGATTCGCCACCGGCGTGCCGACGGTCAGCTCGCGGGCTCCGGAATAGCGCGCCAGGAGCGCCATCCAGACCCCCATCAGCCCCATGAACAGGGTGATGCCGCGCTGTCGGCAGAAGGCCTCGAAGGCGGCCTCGTCAGCGGCCGGCAGCAGGCGCCGCAGGGTGGCGCCGCGGAAGGTCTGGACCGCCGGCCGCGGCCGGTCCGTCGGCAGCTCGAGGGCCGGCGGAACAGCACCGCCGAGGTCGCGTCGCCAGTCTTCGACCAGGGCGGCGGTGCGCTCGGCGGTCAAGGAGCGCCGCTGCCAGCGGGCGTAGTCGCGGTACTGCAGCGCCAACGGCGCATCTTCGAGGGCGGAGCTGTCCGCGTAGAGCTGCGACAGCTCGCGGGTCATCACCTCGAGGGACCAGCCATCGGCGATGGCGTGGTGGAGGGTGGCGAGAAAGCGAAAGCGCGGTGCCGGCTCCGATCGGGCCTCCTCCGCCGACGATCCGAGCCGGAAAAAGACGCCCCGGTAAAGCGGTCCCCGACGCAAATCGAAGGGCGCCGCGGCGGCCTGCTGGGAGACTCGCTCGATCTCTCCCGCCCGGCGCGCCGACGGCAGCGAGCCGAGGTCGATCTCGCGCAGCGCCGGCGGCAAGTCCTCGAGAACCCGCTGCAGAAGCCCGTCATCACCGTCCTCGAGCACCGTGCGCAGCACTTCGTGACGGTGCAGCAGAGCGCGCAAAGCGGCCACCAGCCGCGGCACCTCGAGGGCGCCGCGGAGGTCGACCGCAAAGGGCAGGTTGTAGGCCGGGCTGCCGGGTTCGAGGCGATCGAGCAGCCACATGCGCTGCTGCGCGAAGGAGGCGGCCTCGGCTCCGTCGTAGGGCTGCGCCTCGAGCTCGACGCTCTCGCCCTCGTTAGTCGGTGAGCGCCGCGCCGCCTCGGCCGCCGCCGCCAGCGCTTCGACCGTCGGGTACTCGAACAGCGAACCCACCGGCAACGACACGCCGAAGGCCTGGCGCAGGCGGGAGACCACCCGGGTGGCGAGCAGCGAATGGCCGCCGAGCTCGAAGAAGCTCTGCCCCAGACGGACTTCCGGCAACCCCAAGACTTCACACCAGATTCCCGCCACCAGCTGCTGCGCCGGCGTGCGCGGCGCCGCCCCCGACGTCCCGCCGTCGACGCCGGCGGGCAGGTCGTGGGCCATCAGCGCCTTGCGGTCGGCCTTGCCGTTGGGCGAAAGGGGGATCTCGTCGAGACGGACGAGCACCGCCGGAACCATGTAGTCCGGAAGGCGCTCGGCGAGGTGGCCGCGCAGCTCGTCGACCGCGGGATCGGCGCCATCGGCCGCCACCAGGAAAGCCACCAGGCGGCCGCTGCCGGGGCCGTCCTGGCGCACCACCACCACCGCCCGAGCCACCTGCCGATGGCTCACCAGAGCGGCTTCGATCTCGCCGAGCTCGATGCGGAAGCCGCGGATCTTGACCTGGTGGTCGAGGCGACCGAGGTACTCGATATCGCCGTCCGGCAGAAAGCGCGCTAGGTCACCGGTGCGGTAGAGGCGCGCTCCCGGAGTTCTCCCCAGCGGATCCGGCAGAAAGCGCTCGGCAGTCAGCCCCGGGCGGCCGACATAGCCGCGGGCGAGCCCGACGCCGCCGATGTAGAGCTCACCGGCGACTCCCGGCGGGACCGGCCGGAAGGCCTCGTCGAGGAGGTAGATGCGCAGGTTGTGAATCGCTCTGCCGATCGACACCGGCCGCCGCCGGGAGCTCGGCGAGCAGCGCCAGGCGGTGACGTCGACGGCAGCCTCCGTCGGGCCGTAGAGGTTGTGCAGCTCGACCTCCGGCAGGGCCTCGAAGAAGCGCTGCTCGAGCTCGTAGGGCAGCGCCTCGCCACTGCAGACGACGCGCGCCAGGCCGGTGCAGCGGCGCGCCTCCGGCGCCTCCAGAAAGGCCTCGAGCATCGACGGCACGAAGTGCAGGGTGGTGACCTCATCGGCGACGATGCGGTCTACCAGATAGGCGACGTCGCGATGGCCAGCGGGCCGCGCCAGCACCAGCCGCGCGCCGACGATCAGCGGCCAGAAGAGCTCCCAGACGGAGACGTCGAAGCTGATCGGCGTCTTCTGGAGCACCGTGTCCTGGGGCGTCAGGCGGAAGTGGTGCTGCATCCAAAGCAGACGGTTGACGATCGCCCGGTGGCTGTTCATGGCGCCCTTCGGGCGGCCCGTCGAGCCGGAGGTGAAGATGGTGTAGGCGAGCTGATCGGGGTGGTGCCGGCGCGGCAGCGACGCCTGGGCCTCCTCCAGCGGCCGCTGATCGGGGCGCAGCACCGAAGCGGCGAACAGCTCGACCGCGGCCTCGTGATCGGCGCGGCTGAGCACCACCGCCAGCTCCGCCTGGGCCGCCATGTCCCTCAGGCGCGCCGGCGGATACTCCGGGTCGAGGGGAACGTAGGCGCCGCCGGCCTTGAGCACCGCCACCAGGGCCACCATCAGCTCGAGAGAGCGCTCGAGGTGGATTCCGACCCGCTGCTCGGGGCCGACGCCGGCGGCGACCAGCACCCGGGCGAGGTCGGCGGCACGGCGGTCGAGGTCGGCGAAGGTCATGCTGTCGCCTTCGTACAGCAGGGCGGTGGCCGTCGGCGTGCGCTCGGCCTGGGCGGCGAGCAGCTCGGTCAGGGTGGTGATCGCGTAGGGGTGGTCGGTGTCGTTCCAGGTCTCCACCACCTGCCGGCGCTCGGCCTCGGTCAGCCCCTGAAGCTCTTCGAGGGTGGTCTCGGGCCGGCTCGACAGCAGCTCCAGGCAGCGCCCGAAGTGATCGCGCCAGCGCTCGACGTCGACGGCGTCGTAAAGGTCGCGCCGGTACTGGATCTGGAGCCGCAACCGTCGCTCCGGCATCACCGTGACGGTCAACGGATAGTTGGTGGTCGAGATCACCCGTGGCGGCGAGAGATCGAGCACCTTCTCGGCACGCTCGTCGGCGGGGTAGTTCTCGAACACCAGGATGCTCTCGAAGAGCTCCTCTCCGGCTGCCAGCTCGGACCAGCGCTGCACCTCCACCAAGGAGCTGTGCTGCACCTCGAGCAGGCCGACCTGGTCGCCGGCGAGAGCGCTCAGCAGCTCGGAGGCGCGGCCATCGGCGGGCAGGGCGACGCGCAGCGGCAGGGTGTTGATGAACAGCCCGACCATCGACTCGACGCCCGCGAGATCCGTCGGCCGCCCCGACAGCACGGCGCCGAAGATGACATCGCGAGAGCGGCCATAGCGCCCCAGCACCAGGGCCCAGGCGGCCTGAGCCAGGCTGTTGACGGTCAGTCCGCGGCTCGCCGCAAAGGACTCGAGGTCGGCGGTCTGCCGGTCGCTCCACTCGGCCTCGACGACCCCCGGCAGGGTCGCCTGCGGGTCGACGACACCGTTCTCGCCCTCGCCTTCCCCCGCCACCGACCCCGGCCGGGCCAGCCGCACCGCCTCGCCGTAGCCCGCCAGGCGAGGTCGCCAGAAGCTCTCGAGGGCGGCGGCGTCCTGCCCCCGCAGCCAGCGGATGTAGTCGAGGTAGGGCCGCGGCTGCGGCAGACGAAAGGGCCGGCCGGCAACGGTAGCCTCGTAGGCCAGCACCACCTCGGCCAGCACCTGGGCCTTCGACCAGCCGTCGAGGAGGACGTGGTGACTGCTCCACAGCAGGCGGTGGCTCCGCTCTCCCAGGCGCACCAGAACCAGCCGCATCAAGGGCGGCCGGGTGACGTCGAAGGGCTGCCGCCGGTCGGCCGCCAGAAGGTCTTCGAAGGCCGCCTCTTGCTCGCCGGCCGGCCGCTCGCTCCAGTCGAGGCGAGTCAGGGGCAGCGCCGCCCGCTCGTGAACCACCTGCACCGGCTCGTCGAGGCCCTCCCAGCGGAATGAGGTGCGCAGCACGCCGTGGCGGGCCAGGGCTTCCTCCCAGGCGCCGCGGAAGGCGTCGTCGTCGAGATCGCCGTCGAGGAGCCAGGCGGTCTGACCGAGGTACACCCCGACCTGCGGCGCCTCGAGGCTGTGCAGCAGAATGCCGTGCTGCACCGGCGAGAGGTAGCCGATGGCTTCGATGCCGCGCCGCTTCACGACACCCCTCCTTCGTCGCCGAGGGAATCGCCGAGGCTCGACAGAATGCTGTCGAGGGAATCCTGGTCGAGGTCGACGTCGGGGAAGTCGGAGGGCGTGTAGCCCCCGACGCCGGGCGCCTGACAAGCGGCGATCAACGCCCGCAGCTCGGCGAGCTGACTCTCGGCCAGGGCGAGCAGCGTGTCGCGCCGATAGTTGGCGGGATCGAAGCGCCAGCGCAGGGTCAGGCCGCGCTCGTCGCGCTGGGCCTCGACCTCGAGTCGATGGCGACGGCTTCCTCCCGGATGGCGCGTCGGCCCCGGCGAGACCGCCGCCGGTCGCGCCCAGGCGGAGCCATCGTCGCTGGGGGCGGATTCCACCGCCACCAGGCCGAGGTAGTTGAAGCTCACCTCGGCGACCGGCGGCGGCTGCCCTGCCGCCCTTCGGCGCTCGGCCCAGAAGCCATGGCCGAGGCCGCCCGACGGCACCGAGCGGCGCAGCTCCTTGACCGCGACCAAGCTGTCCAGCACGCCATCCGTCGCCGCCACCGCCAAGGTGAGGGGGTAGAGCGCCGTCAGCCAGCCGACGGTGCGGGTGAGGTCGATCTCGGTGCTGAGCTCTTCGCGGCCGTGTGCTTCCACGTCGACCCGCACCCGTTCGCCACCGCTCCACGCCGCCAGCGTCCGTCCCAGGGTCGCCAACAGAGCATCGTCGAGCCCCGTGTCGTAGGCCTTCGGGACTTCCGACAGGAGCTTCTCGGTGTCCTCCGGCGGCAAGGTCACGACCACCTCTTCGGCCTCCCCGACGACTCCGAAGTCGGCCTGCGGAGAGTCCTGCGGCAGGGCCATCACCGGCTTTCCCTGACGGGCCCAAAAGTCGCCCTCGGTGGCGAAGCGCGACGCCTCGGCGAGCCAGTCGGCCCAGGCCTTGAAGGAGGTCGTTTTGGGCGGTAGCCGCACCTCTTCGCCGGCGGCGAGCTGACTCCAGGCGGTCTCGAGGTCTTCCGCCAGAATGCGCCAGGAAACGCCGTCCACCACCAGGTGATGGATCACCAGCAGCAGCCGCGGCTCCGGCCCCGTCGCGAGCACCGCCCGCAGCAGCGGACCGTGCTCCAGATCGAGGCTGCGCTGGGCCTCTTCCGCCGCCGCTGCGAAGCGCTCCTCGGCCTGCTCCGGCGCCAAGCCGGCCAGCTCGACAGAAACCACCAGCGGGCCGCCTTGGGCTCCTTCCACCGGCGCCGAGAGCGGCGCGCCGAAGCTCTGGGACCAGCCGTCTTCGCCCAGCTCGAAACGTCCCCGCAGGGCATCGTGATGGCTCAGCAAGGCGCCGAGAGCGGCTTCCAGCAACGCCGCTTCCGGCGCCTGGCGCAGCTCGAGCACCAGGGCCTGGTTGAACCACCCAGGAGCCGGCCCCGGCTGCTCGAGGAAGCGCCGCTGGATCGGCGTCAGCGGTGCCTCGCCGACCACCGGCCCCTGCTCCGCCCGCGTCGCCGCGGCACTTCCCGCAACCGCCGCCAGCCGCGCCACGGTGCGCTCCTCGAAGATCTGCCGGACGCTCACCTCGAATCCGGCCTGACGCGCCTTCGCCACCACCCGGATACTCAGGATGGAGTCGCCGCCGAGCTCGAAGAAGTCGTCGTCGACCCCCACCTCGGGCACTCCGAGAACCTGCTGCCAGACTGCCACCAGGGACTCCTCCGCTGGCGTCGTCGCCTGCCGCCGGGGCTGATCGCTACCCCAGTCCGGATCCGGCAGCGCCCGGCGGTCGACCTTGCCGTTGGGGGTGCGCGGAATGTCTGTGAGCACCACTACCGCCGATGGCACCATGTACTCCGGCAAGACCTCCCCCAGCAGACGGCGCAGGTCGCCGCCATCGAGTCCACCGCCATCGAACCCGCCGCCGTCGCCGGCGGCGCCGCGGACATAGGCCACCAGGCGCACGTGGCCGCCACTCACCGGCCGGTCGACCACCAACCCCTCTTCGACTCCCGGCAATGACTCGAGAACGGCCTCGATCTCGCCGGGCTCGACCCGATGGCCGCGCACCTTGACCTGGTGGTCGATGCGGCCGAGAAACTCGATGGCGCCGTCGGCACGCCAGCGCACCCGGTCGCCGGTGCGGTAGAGACGCGCCCCGGGGTGCGACGCGAAGGGATCGGGCACGAAGCGCTCACCGGTCAGAGCCGGTCGACGGAGGTAGCCGCGGGCCAGGCCGGGTCCGCCGATCAGCAGCTCTCCGGGAACCCCCGCCGGCACCGGCCGGAGCTGGTCGTCGACCACATAGATGCGCGCCCGGGCGATCGGCCGGCCGATCGGCACGCGGTCCTCCACCGCCTCCGGCAGGCAGTGCCAGGAGGTGGCGGCGATCGACGCCTCGGTGGGTCCGTAACGGTTGTAGAGGTCGGCGCTCGAGACGGCGAAGAAGCGCTCCCGCAGGTCCACCGGCAGGGCCTCGGCGCTCGACGCCACGCTGTGCAGTGCCGGCGCCTCGGCGAAGGCCTCCTCGTCGAGCAAGAGGCGCAGCAGCGAAGGGGTGAAGATTCCCTGGTGAACGCCCTGGTCGCGCACCAGGGCGGCGAGATGGCTGGGCTCCTGGTGCCCGCCCGGGCGGGCCATCACCACGCGGCCGCCGGCGAGCAGCGGCAGGAAGATCTCCAACACCGAGACATCGAAGCTGATCGACGCCTTGTGGAGGAAGCGGTCCCCCGATCGCAGGTGTCCGGCGGCCGGGGCGAAGGTCAGGCGATTGACCACCCCGCGATGGGGGATCATCACGCCCTTCGGCCGCCCCGTCGAGCCCGAGGTGTGGATGATGTAGGCGAGGTTTTCGGGGCCGATATCGACCCGCGGGTCGTGGTCGTGCTCGCCCCCGACGTGCGCCAGGCTGACGGTGCGCAGACCGTCGATGCCGGCGCCGTCGGCCGCCACCAGCAGCTCGAGACCGACGTCGGCGGCGATCTGGCGCCGCCGCTGCTCCGGATAGGCGGGATCGAGGGGCACGTAGGCGCCACCGGCCTTCGAGATGCCGAGCAGCGCCGCCACCAGCTCCGGCGAGCGCTCGAGGGACACCCCGACCGGCTGGTCCGGAACCACCCCGAGGCGGATCAGGCGATGGGCCAAGCGGTTGGCGAGGGCGTTGAGCTCGCCGTAGGTCAACGTGCGGCCCTCGCACCACACCGCCACCGCCTCGGGCATACGTTGGGCCCAGCCCTCGGTGGCATGGTGCAGCAAGCCGTCGGCGCGATAGTCGACGGGCGGCCGGTTCCACGCCTCCAGAACTTGGTGGCGCTCCTCGGCGGTGAGCAAGGAGAGGTCGCCGAGGGCGATCGCCGTCTCCGCCTCGAGAGCCCGGCCGAGCTCTTCGAGGGCCTGCTCGAAGTGCCCCAGGACCGCAGCCGCGGCGGCATCGGTCAGGCGCTCGCGGTCGTAGCCGACGCGCAGCTCGAGTTGCCTTCCGGGGGTCACCACCAGCACCAGCGGGTCATTGGTCTGCTCGCGGAACTCGGGACGGCCCTGGACCAGGCCATCGGCCGACAGCAGCGCTTCGTCGAAGGGATAGTTCTCGATCACCAGCAGGCTCTCGAACAGCGGCTCTCCGGCCGCCACGGCGCTGCAGCCCTGCACCCGGCCGAGGGCAGCGTGCTCCCAACGGCGGCGCTCGACGGAGGCCGCCTGCAAGCCCTCCAGCCACTCGCCGACGGTGGCATCAGCGGCAAGCTGCAGCCGCACCGGCAGGGTGTTGATGAACAGCCCGACGAGAGCCTCGACCCCGGGCAGCTCCGCCGGTCGACCGGCGACGGTGGCCCCGAAGAGCACATCGCGCTGACCGCTGTAGCGGCTCAGCACCAGGCCCCAGGCACCCTGCAGCAGGGTGGCGAAGGTGAGACCGTGACACCGGGCCTGGTGCTCGAGGCGAGTGACCAAGGCGGACTCCACGGTGCGCTCGCGGCGCCCGCGGTCGGGACCGCCGCCGTAGTCTCCGCGCGTCGACGGACGGCCGGCCGGGCGATCGACGCCCAGCGGCGTCGCCGCCGAGAAGTCGCCCAGGACGCCGCGCCAATAGTCTTCCTCCGCCTGGTCGTCGCCCTCGGCGAGCCAGGCGACGTAGTCGCGGAAGGGCGCCACCGTCGGCAGATCGGTCGCTCGTCGACCACGGTAGAGGGTCAGCACCTCGGACATCACCTGGGCCGCCGACCAGCCATCGAGAATCAGGTGATGGAAGGTCCACACCAGGCGCCAGCCGTCCTCCGGCCGCGGCGTCAGGGCGAGACGCATCAAGGGCGCCCGGGAAAGGTCGAAGCCGCGGCGACGATCGGCCTCGAGGTCGAGCTCCTCGACGACTTCGAGGGCGGGCGCCGCGGCCGGCCCGACCACCTGGTGCGGTCGCGGCAAGTCCTGCCACTGAAAGGAGGTGGCAAGGACCGGATGGCGTTCCGCGACCACCCGCCAGGCGTCCTCGAAGGCCGTCCGGTCGAGGTCGCCACCGAGATCGCAGACCAGCTGCTCGACGAACACCCCTTCGCCCGGCCGATAGAGGCTGTGGAACAGCATCCCTTCCTGCACCGGCGTCAGCGGGTAGAGATCCCGCAGGGCCGGCTCCCAGGCCAGGACGCGGTCGAGGCCGGCGCCATCGAGGTCGGCCAGCGGAAACTCTGCCGGCACTCGCCAAGGGGCCGCTGGCGGCGTCGCGACCAGCTCTTCGAGAAAGCGCAGAGTGGCGGCGCCGAGATCGGCCGCCAGGCTCTCCGCCACCCGGCCGGGTACGAAGGTCAAGGTCATCCGCAAACGACCCTCGAAGATCGCGGCGTCGACCTCGAGGGCATAGCGACGGCGCCCGGAAGGCGCCCGCTGAGGCCCGGGGTCGGCGTCGATGGGCCGCCACGGGCAGTCCTCCGGCAGCAACCCATCGAGGCGCCCGAGGTAGTTGAACAACACCTCCGCCGAGGCCGCCGGAGCACTGTCCCGCCGCCAGCGCAGGTAGCCGGTGCCGCCGGACGGCACGCTGCGACTGCGCTGCTTGACGGTGCGCACCAGGTCGGCAGCGGTCGTGACCGCCGAGAGGTCGAGGTTCAAAGGGTAGAGCGCGGTGAACCAGCCCACCGTGCGCGACAGATCGACTCCCGCGAGCGGCAGATCGCGGCCGTGCCCTTCGAGGTCGATGCGCAGGCGGGTGCGCTCACAGAGCTCACCGAGGGCTCGCGCCAGTCCGGCCAGCAGGAGCTCGTCCGGACGCGCGCCGGTGGCTGCCGCAAGGCTCCCCACCAGCGCCTCGGTAGTGCCTTCGGAAAGCTCCCAGGTGCGGCGAATCACCGCCGCCTCGACCTCCTGCTCGGCCGGCGCCTGGGCGAAGCATGGCTCCGCGGCGGAAGCTTCTGCGTCCTGCCAGAAGTCGCTCTCCGGAGCCGGCAGGTCCTGCTCCGCAAGCGTCCGGCTCCAGGCCTCGAAGGAGGTCGTCTTGGGCGGCAGGACAGGCCCTTCGCCGCGCCGGCGAGCCGCGTAGACGAGCCACAGATCCTCCAGCAATGGGCGCCAGGAGTAGCCATCGATCACCAGATGGTGAATGGCGATCAGCAGCCGCCCCCCGCCGCTGGCGAAGCGCAGCAAACCGACTCCGACCAGCGGACCCTCGGCCAGGTCGAGGCTGCCCTGGATCGCTGCCAGGGCCGCCCGGTAGGCCGGATCCTCGGGATTCGCCAGGTCGTAGACGGCGATCGGCTGCAGCTCACCGGGAGCGGCGATCCGCGCCTGCCAGGAGGGTCCGGCGACCGCCCGGAAGCGGGCCCGCAGGCCATCGTGATGCGCCAGGACGTCGCTCCAGGCGGCGATCAACGGCGCCACCTCCAGCCCGTCGTCGAGGTCGAGCAGCACCGACTGGTTCCAGTGCTGCGGCACCGGGCCGGCGGTCTCGAAGTACCAGCGCTGGATCGGCGACAGGATCTGCTCGCCGACCACCGGTCCCTGCTCCGGCAAGCTGCCGTCGACCTCCTCAGCGGCCGCCGCCAGGGCCGCCAGGGTGGGGTGCTGGAACACCGACCGAGCCTCCAGCCGGAGACCGGCGGCACCGGCTCGTGCGACCACCTGCAGACTGCTGATGGAGTCTCCGCCCAGGCGGAAGAAGCTGTCGCCGCGACCGACCTCGTCGACCCCTAGAACATCGCGCCAAATGCCGGCCAGAAGCTCCTCCCGGCCGGCGCGAGGCGCTTCGTCGCCAACGCCCTCGGCGGCTCGCCACTGCGGCTCCGGCAGAGCCCGTCGATCGAGCTTGCCGTTCGGGCTCAAGGGGAAGGCCTCGAGGAAGACGAAGGCCGCCGGCACCATGTGGTCCGGCAGACGCTCGCCGAGATGCTGCCGGAGAGCTGCCTCGTCGACCTCACCATGATTGGTGAGGTAGGCCACCAAGCGCGCCGAGGCGCCGCCGTCCTGGCGCGCCAGCACCGCTGCTTCGCGCACCGCCGGGTGCTCCGTCAGCACCGCTTCGATCTCGCCGAGCTCGATGCGGAAGCCCCGCACCTTGACCTGGTGATCGACGCGCCCGAGATAGTCGATGTCGCCCTCCGGCAGGAAGCGGGCGAGATCGCCGGTGCGGTAGAGGCGACCACCGCCGTCGGCGGCGAAGGGATCCGGCCGAAAGCGGTCGGCGGTCATCGCCGGGCGGCCGATGTAGCCCCGGGCGAGGCCGACGCCGCCGATCCAGAGCTCTCCCGCCACCCCCACCGGCACCGGCCGGAAGCGGCGATCGAGGAGGTAGATGCGCAGGTTGTGGATCGGTCGGCCGATGGCCACCGGACGCCGTTCGGAATCCGGCCGGCAGCGCCAGGCGGTGACGTCCACGGCGGCCTCGGTGGGGCCGTAGAGATTGTGCAGCTCGACCTCCGGCAGGGCGGCGAAAAAGCGCTGCTCGAGATCGAAGGGCAAGGCCTCGCCGCTGCACACCACCCGCCGTAGACCGCCGCAACAGCTGGCCTCCGGCGCCTCCAGAAAGGCCTGCAGCATCGCGGGCACGAAGTGCAGGGTGGTGACGCCGTCGGCGACGATGCGATCGACCAGGTAGCGCCCGTCGCGGTGCCCGCCGGGACGAGCCAGCACCAGGCGGGCGCCGGTGAGCAGCGGCCAGAACAGCTCCCACACGGAGACGTCGAAGCTGATCGGGGTCTTCTGCAGCACCACGTCGTCGGCCCCCAGCCGGAAGTGTTGCTGCATCCAGAGGAGGCGGTTGACGATCGCCCGGTGGCTGTTCATGGCGCCCTTGGGGCGACCGGTCGAGCCGGAGGTGAAGATGACGTAGGCGAGCTGCTGGGGATCGACTCGCGGCAGCTCGCGATCATCGCCGATCGCCGGCGGCGATTCCGCAGTCGCCCTCAGGGCGGGGCGACCGAAGAGCTCGTCCTCCTCGTCCGCCGCCAGGATCAGCGCCAGGTCGGCCTGCTCGGCCATGTCCCGCAGCCGCGCCGCGGGATACTCGGGATCGAGGGGCACATAGGCGCCGCCGGCCTTGAGCACCGCCAACAGGGCGATCATCAGCTCGACCGAACGCTCGAGGTGGATGCCCACCCGGGACTCGGCGCCGACGCCGTGCCGCCGCAGCCGCTGGGCGAGCGCCGTCGCGCGCTGGTCGAGCTCGCCGAAGGTCAGCGTCCGGCCTTCGAAGAGCACACAAGGTGCCGCCGGTGAGCGCGCCGCCTGGGCCTCGAAGAGACCGTGCAGGGTGGTTTCCGGCAGCGGCTCGGCGGTGGCGTTCCACTCCTCCACCACCTGGCGCCGCTCGCTCGCCGAGAGCAGAGCGAGGTCGCCGAAGGCGGTCTGCGGCCGGGCCAGGGCATCGTCGAGCAGCCGCCGCCAATGGTCCAGCAGGCGCTCGGCAGTGGCGCGATCGAAGAGATCGCTGGCGTACTCGCAGGTTCCGGCGAAGCCTTCGCCGTCGGCCAGCAAGCCGACGGTGAGGTCGAGCTTGGCGGTGCCCGTGTCGGGCTCGAGAACTTCGACCTCGAGGCCGGCGATGTCGCCCGCGGGCGGCGTGTTGTGGAGCCCGAACATGACCTGAAAGAGCGGGCTCTGACCGAGGGAGCGCTCCGCCACCACCTCGTCCACCAGCCGTTCGAAGGGCACGTCCTGGTAGCCGAAGGCGGCCAGGGCCTCGTCCCGCACCGCCGCCACCAGGGACGCCAGGGAAGGGTCCGCCGTCAGGTCGGCGCGCAGCACCAGCGAGTTGACGAAGAACCCGACCACCCCTTCGAGCTCGGACCGGGAGCGATTCGCCACCGGCGTGCCGACGGCGAAGGTCCGCTGGTGGCTCCAGCGGGCGAGCACCATCTCGAAGGACGCCAGAAGGACCATGAAGGCGGTGGCGCCATGCTCCTGAGCGCAGGCCTCGACGGCCGCCACGGTGGCGGCCGGCAGGGCGAAGGGAAGGGTCTCGCCGCGGAAGCTCTGCTCCGCCGGACGCGGCCGGTCGGTGGGGAGATCGAGGGGCGGCGGCGACGGCGACAGGCGCTGCTTCCAGAAATCGAGATCGAGTGCCTGCTGACGCTGCCAGACGGCGTAGTCGGCATACTGCACCGCCAACGGCGGCGGCGCCTCGGCACCGGCGAGAAAGGCCGCCAGCTCGCGCCGCAGCAGGCTCCAGGACCAGCCGTCGGAGACGACGTGATGGAGGGTGAGCTGGAACAGACCATCGCGATCGTCGAGCTGCACCCAGAGGGCGCGGCCGAGCGGCGCCTGGCCGAGGTCGAAGGGCCGACGGGCGTCCTCGGCGAGGGCGGCGAGGCCGAGGTCGAGGCGCTCTTCGGCGGGCTTCGCCGACAGCTCGAGGCGACGCAGCGGTAGCTCCGCCGTCGGCAGGATCTCCTGGCGCGCCTCGCCAGCCTCGGCGACGAAGCGGGTACGCAGCGCCTCGTGGCGCTCGACGGCGGCGGCCAGCGCCGCCTCCAGACGCCCTGCATCGAGAGGGCCGCGCAGGCGCATCGCCCCGGGCAGGTTGTAGGCCGCGCCGGTGCCGTCGAGGTGATGCAAGAACCACAGTCGCTGCTGGGCGTAGGCCAGTGGCAGGGGGACCGAGCGATCGACCCGCCGGGGCCCGTCGGAAGGCGCCGCGGCACTCTCGTGCCCATCCTCCCGGGCCAGCCGATCGGCCAGCTCCGAGACCGTCGGGCCGGCGAACAGCCGGTCGAGGGGCACCGCCATCCCCAACAGATCCTGCAGACGAGCCAACATGCGGGTGGCGATCAGGGAGTCGCCACCGAGGGCGAAAAAGTCGTCGTGACGACCCACCGGCGCAACCCCGAGAACCTCGCTCCAAAGGTCGGCCAGGGAGGTCTCCGCCGCCGATTCCGGCGCCACGTAGGGAGTCGCCAGGGACGGCCGCGGGTGACGCCCGGCAACCGCTACCGGCTCAGGCGCTGCGGGAGTCTCCGCCGCCAGCTCCTCCCCGGCCAGCGCCGGGCCGAACCAGTAGCGTTGACGCTCGAAGGGATAGGTCGGCAGCGGCACCCGCCGACCTCGATCCGCTCCCCGGACCGCCGTCCAGTCGGGCTCGCAGCCGGCGATCCACAAGCGTCCAAGGGCGCCGAGAAGGGTCTCGCGGTCATCCCCACCCTGCGGCCCGGGCAACGACGCCACCACCGGCCGGGCGGCCGGCAGGCGCTGCACCAGGCTCGCCAGCACCTGCCCCGGACCGACCTCGAGCAACGCCCCCGAGTGCTCTGCCAGCAGCCTCTCGGCGCCCTCGCCGAAGCGCACCGGCCGACGTAGCTGGCGGCCCCAGTAGGAGGGGTCGCGGGCTTCGTCGTCGCTCAGCCAATCGCCGCTCGGGTTGGAGATCAGCGGGATCTTCGGCGCCGCCAGCTCACCGCCCCCGGCGAGGGAGGCGACGGTGGACTCGATCGCCGCCTCCATGGCGCGGCTGTGGAAAGCGTGGGAGGTGCGCAGGGGCCGGTGCTCGACGGCGAGCTCGCGGCGCCAGGCCTCGACCGCGTCGATCGGTCCTCCCACCACGCAGGCCTCGGGACCATTGACGACCAGCAGCTCGAGCTCCGGCGGCAGCAGCTCCTGGGCTGCCGCCGGCGACAGCGCCAGGGCGACCATCGCTCCCGGCTCGCAGGCCGCCATCGCCCGCCCGCGCGCCACCACCAGGCGACAGGCGGCCTCGAAGGGCAACACCTCGGCGACGGTGGCGGCCACCAGCTCGCCCACCGAATGGCCGAGCAAAGCCGCCGGCGCCAGACCCCAGGACATCCACAGGCACGCCAGCGCGTGCTCGAGGGCGAAGATCGCCGGCTGCGCCAAGGCGGTGTCGCGCTGCTGGTCCGCCGAGGCGTGCCAGAGGGCGGCCGGCAAATCGAAGGGCGCCATGGCTTCGGCGGCAGCGTCGATCCAGCGCCGCACCTCTGGCTCGCGGTCGTAGAGAGCCCGACCCATCCCCGGGTACTGGCAGCCCTGGCCAGGAAACAGGAAGGCGAGGGGTGGACGGGAGCGTTCACAGGCGCCATGCCAGCCGGCGCCGGAGCGCAGCGCCGCAACCGCTTCACCGCGGTCGTCGGCGACCAGCGCCCGCCGCTGCTCGAAGGGCCGGCGACCCACCTGCAGGGTGAAGGCGGCGTCGCCGAGGGCCACCGAAGAGCTTTCCAGATGATCCGCCAGGGCCTCGCCGGAGGCGGCCAAGGCCGCCTCGCTGCGCGCCGACAACAACCACAGGTGCGAACCCGGTGGCTCCGCCACCGCCGGTGGCGCAGGCGCTTCTTCGAGCACCAGGTGAACATTGGTGCCCCCGAAGCCGAAGGAGCTGACGCCGGCGCGGCGCGGCCCCTCGGCGACCTCCCAGGGCCGCAGCTCGGTGTTGACGTAGAACGGGCTGGCGGCGAAGTCGATCTTGGGGTTGGGGCGCTCGAAGTTCAAACTGGGTGGAATCTGACGCTGCCGCAGCATCATCACCGTCTTGATCAGGCCGGAGATGCCGGCGGCGGCATCGAGGTGACCGATATTCGACTTGATCGAGCCGACGGCGCAGTAGGGGGTTTCCCCGGGCGGCCGCTGGAAGGCTTTGGTGAGGGCCGCGATCTCGATCGGATCGCCGAGCTCGGTGCCGGTGCCGTGGGCCTCGACGTAGCTCACCGTGCGCGGATCGACGTCGGCGGCTGCCAGGGCCTCGGCGATCACCGCCGCCTGGGAGCCCAGGCTGGGGGCCGTGAAGCCGACCTTGACGGCGCCGTCGTTGTTCGTCGCCGAGCCCCGGATGACGGCCAGCACGTGGTCGCCGTCGGCGAGCGCGTCGTCGAGCCGCCGCAGCACCACCATGCCGGCGCCGTTGCCGAAGATGGTGCCGCGGCCGGCGGCGTCGAAGGGCCGCGTATGGCCGTCCGGCGAGGTGATGCCGCCCTCCTCCGTGAGGTAGCCGACGCGATGCGGCACGCGCAGCGAAACGCCGCCGGCGAGGGCGATGTCGGTCTCGTAGGAGAGCATTGCCTGGCAGGCCAGATGGACCGCCACCAGAGAGGTCGAGCAGGCGGTGTGGACGGTGTAGGCGGGTCCCTGGAGATCGAGCTTGTAGGCCACCCGAGTGGCCAAGAAGTCGGGCGCGTTGCCCATGAACGCGGGGCCGGCGCTGGCGGCGCTCACCGGTCCGCCGTGGAGGGCCAGGTGCAGCAGATAAGTGCTCAGGGTCGAGCCGGCGAACACTCCGATGGCGCCGGCGAAGGCGCGGGCGTCGTAGCCGGCATCCTCGAGAGCCTGCCAAGAGCATTCCAGGAGGAGGCGTTGCTGCGGGTCGATCAGGGCCGCTTCCGCCGGTCCATAGCCGAAGAAGCCGGCATCGAACAGGTCGATGTCGTCGAGCACGCTGCCGGCGGCGACATAGCGCGGATGGCGGCGCAGCTCCTCGGCGACACCGGCGCGCTGCAGCTCGGCGTCGTCGAAGAACTCGACCGACTCGACGCCGGCCGCCAGATTGCGCCACAGGGCCGACAGGTCCGGCGCTCCCGGGAAGCGACCGGCCATGCCGACGATGGCGATGCCGAAGCTCTCGGCCGTCTCCTGGCCGCTCATCGCCCCTCCCCGCCCACCGGCACGCGCGAGCTCCGGCGGCGCGCCGCCTGGCGCCGTCGGTCGCCGCGCGCCTGGCCGGCGCTGAGCTTGGCCTCGGGGGCCGGATCGCCGTTGGCGGCACCCGGTAGGGCGGCGCGCAGCAGCTCGGCGAGGGCATGGATGGTCGGGCCTTCGTAGAGCCCCACCGCCGGCACTTCGGCGGCGAAGCGCTGATTGACCTCGGCCATCGTCTGAATGCCGACGAGGGAGGTCCCGCCGAGCTCGAAGAAGTTGTCGTGAATCCCTACCGGCGCGACTCCCAGGGCCCGGCTCCAGATCTCCGCCAGGGCCTTCTCCAGGGCATCGCCGGGTGCCACGAAGGGGCTCTGCAGGTCGGGCCGCTGCTGCGCCGCGGCGCCGCCGACCAGAGGCTGGCGAGCTTCTGCCGGCTGCTCTACAGAGCGCTGGTAGCGCGTCGCCAGATCACCCACCAAGGCCAGCACCCGCCCCGTCTGGCGGCTGGCGAGAACGCGGCGCAGCAGGGCGCCGCCGCGCTCGCCGTCGAGGGCCTCCGGCCCTTCGGCCCCGGGACCTCGCCAGTTGTCCCAGGCGATGCTGGTCCAGGGCACCGGCCGCGACGGCCGCTCGCAGAAGGCATCACCCCAGCGATGGGCGGCGCCGTAGGCGGCATAGCCGAGGCCACCGAGCTCGCCGGCCAGGGACGAGCTGAGCAGGCAGAAATCGAGCTCGACGCCGGCCAGGGCGTGATCGAGGGCGGTGAGCAGGGCGCGGCGCTCGGCGAAGGTTCGTCCCCAGCTCTCGGGGCGTTCTTCGCCGAGGGCCCGGGCCGACGCGAGGCCGCCGGCGCCGGCGGCTTCGACCACCCCCCGCAAGCGCTCCGACCAGGCCGCGACGAGTCGCCCGAGGGCGGCCCCGTCGGCGGCGTCGAGGGACTCCCGATGCACTTTGACGCCGCGTTCTTCGAGGCCTCGCAGCCACTCTTGCCGATCGGCCGAGAGGGTCCCCCCGGCGGTCCGCCCGACCAGCAGTAGCTCTGCGGCACCGAGGTCGACGAGGGCCGAGGTCAGGGCGCGACCGACAGTGCCGAAGGCACCCAGCACCAGATAGACGCCATCCCGCAGCCGGAAGTCGTCGTCGGCGAGCTGCGGCAACTCTTCGAAGGTCGGCAGCCAGCGATAGGGCCCGCGCACGGCGACGGTGCGGTCGCCCCGCTCGTCGAGAAGCTCGGCGGCGAGGGTTCGCGCCCAGTCGGCGACGGCCGCCTCTTCGGTGACGAAGGCCGACGCCTCGAGGTCGAGGTGACGGCTGACCAGCCCCGGCACCTCCTGGGCCATCACCCGCAGGGGCCCCAGCAGGGCCAAACCGTCGGGATCGGCCGTTTCGCCACCGGTCACCGCGAGCTGGCCGGCGGTCACCGCCACTACCTGCCGAGGCACCGTCGACGGATCCGCGGCGAGGGCCTGGCCGAGGGCCATCCAGTGATCGAAGGACTCGGCGCCAGCGCCGGCCCCCGGCCGTAGGTCGACCAACACTCCATCGCCGACGCTATCGGCCGTGCCGAGATCGAGATGCGAGACCCGCTCCACGGCGACACCGCGAGCTTCGAGCTCGCGGACCAGGGCTGCCGCCAAGGGCAGCTCGGCCGGCGCCACGATCCGCCAGTGAGCCGGCGGCGGATCGCCGTTCTGAGGCACCGGGGCTGCGGCCAGCGAGCGTTTCCAGGAAGGCACGTAGAGGCGATCCACCGCCGCTTCGCCCGGCGCAGCCCCACCGCCGATGGTGACCGCGGACACTGTCTTCTCCACCCAGTAGCGTTGACGCTGCCAGGGATAGGCCGGCAGGGCGACCTTGGTGGGAGCCCCCTGGGACCAGAGCCCGGCCCAGTCGATGTCGACTCCGCCGAGCCAGAGGCGGCCGAGGGCGCGGCGCAAACTGGCGGCCTCTTCCTTCGCCAGGGCCGGCACCGGCAGCGTCGGCACCAGCGCCGACGGCGCGAAGCCAGTGCCCCCTTCCCCGAGGCGGCGCGCGAAGGTCAAAGAGGTTTCCCCCGGCCCGACCTCGAGGAGCACCCGGCGCGGATCGCCGGCGAGCTGCCGGAGGCCGTCGGCGAAGCGCACCGGCTGACGCAGGTGGGCCGCCCAGTAGGCCGGATCGGTGGCCTGCTCGGCGGTGATCCTGGTGCCCGTCAGGTTGGAGACATAGGGAATCTTCGGCGCCTCCAGGGGCAGGGCGGCGAAAAGCTCCTTCAGTGGTTCCTCGACCGGCGCCATCATCGGCGAGTGGAAGGCATGGGAGGTGACCAGCGGCCGAGCGCGCAGGCCGGAACCGGCGATCCAGCCTTCCAGCGCCTCACCCGATCCCGCGACGACGCAGGTCGCCTGGTCGTTGATCGCGGCCACCGTCAGGCTCGGCGGCAAGGTCGGCGCCACCGTTTCGGCGGGGGCGGAAACCGCCGCCATCGAGCCCTCCGGCAGGGCCTGGATCAGCTCGCCGCGGCGCCGCACCAGATCGAGGCCGGCCTCGAAAGAGAAGACACCGGCGCGGTGGGCGGCGACGTACTCCCCCAGCGAATGGCCGAGCATCGCCGCCGGCGAGATGCCCCAGCTCTTCCAGAGCTCGGCGAGGGCGGTCTCGAAGACGAACAGAGCAGGCTGCGTCCAGCGCGTCTGGCGCAGCGCCTCGCCGCCGCCCTCGCCACTGGCGAAGAGCACCGCCCGCAGGTCGAACTCGGTCCCGTAGTGGTCACAGGCGCGGTCGACGACCTGCCGGAAGACCGGCTCGTCGCCATAGAGCTGGCTGCCCATGGCGGGACGCTGGGCGCCCTGACCGGGGAACAGGAACACCACCTCGCGACGGCCGCTCTCGCCCCGGCCGTCGTCACCGCGCGCCTCGAGCACCCGCGCCGGGTCGAGGGGATCGAGGGCGGAGGCGGCATCGGCGCCATCGCCAGCCACCAGCACCCGGCGATGGGCCAGCCGCCGTCGACCCGTCTGCAGGGTGTGGGCGACGGCGGCCAGCGGCGGCGCCTCGTCGCTGCGCAGATGGGCCGCGAGATCGCGACCGAGCTCATCGAGAGCCTGGCCGTCGTGGGCCGACAGCACCACCAGTTGGGGCACGGCGTCGTCCTCGGCCTGGGCGGCGGTCGGCAAGGCTTCCTCGCCGGCCTCCGCTGGCGCCGCGAGCGATGGATCCGACGCCTCCTCCACCACCAGGTGGGCATTGGTGCCCCCGATGCCGAAGCTGCTGACGCCGGCGCGCCGCCGGCCACCGTCCGGGCGCTGCCAGGAAGTGCTTTCCGCGACCGGCCGGAAGGGCGATTCGCGCACCGCCTCGGCGACCTCGCCGCGGTGCAGATTGGGCGGCAGCTCACCATGCTCGAGGGCGAGGACGGTTTTGATCAGGCCGCTCACGCCGGCCGCCGCATCGAGGTGGCCGAGGTTGCCCTTGACGGACCCGAGGGCGACCTCCCGGGCGTCCCCGAAGACCTGCGACAGGGCGGCGATCTCGATCGGGTCGCCGAGCTCGGTGCCGGTACCGTGGGCCTCGACATAGGTCACCGTCTCGGCCGCCACGCCGGCGATCGCCTGCGCCTCGGCGATGACCTCCGCCTGACGATCGACGCTCGGCGCCGTGTAGCCAATCTTGCGCCGGCCGTCGTTGTTGATCGCCGAGCCGAGAATCACCGCCCGGATGCGATCGCCATCGGCCTCGGCGTCGGCCAGTCGCTTGAGCACCACCACACCGGCACCGCTGGCGCGCACGGTACCGGCGGCCTCGGCGGCGAAGGGCCGGCACTGGCCATCCGGTGACAGGATCATGCCGTTCTGGTAGCGGTAGCCGGCGGTGTGCGGCACCGCCACCGAGACGCCGCCGGCGAGGGCCGCGTCGGCTTCGCCGGCGAGCAGGCTGCGACAGGCCAGATGGACCGCCACCAGGGAGGTCGAGCAGGCCGTCTGCACCGCCAAGCTGGGCCCCGAGAGATCGAGCTCGTAGGACAGGCGGGTGGCCAGGAAGTCCTTGTCGTTGCCGATCATCACCTGGTAAGCAGCGGCGGTGTCGGCACCGGCAGCGGCGGCGAGCTGGTGCACCAGGTAGCCGTTGAGACCGGCGCCGGCGTAGACGCCGATGGCGCCGCCATAGGTCTGCGGATCGAGGCCGGCGTTGTCGAGGGCGTCGACGGCGCATTCCAGAAACACCCGATGCTGCGGATCGAGCAGCTCCGCTTCGCGGGCGGTGAAGCCGAAGGCCGCGGCATCGAAGGTGTCAAAGTCGGCGAGTACGCCGGTGCGCCGCACGTAATCCGGCTCCCCGGCCTGCGCCGGCGACACCCCCGCCGCCACAAGCTCCTCGTCGGTCAGATCTCGCAGACCCTCGCGGCCGGCCGTCAGGAGCTGCCAGAGGGCCGCCTCGTCGGCGGCTCCCGGAAATCGCCCTGCCAGCCCGACGATCGCCACCGAGGAATCGCCTTCCAGACTGCCAGCGATACGACGGCGCCGGCGCAAAGCCGAACCGCCACCCACGCCATCCCCACGCAGAAAATCGGCCAGGGAGGTGATGGTGGGAAAGCGGAAGAAGTCGACCACCGCCACCTCGCGATCGAGCTCCTGACGCAGCCGCGTGCGCAGCTTGCCGAGGAGCAGCGAGTGGCCACCGAGATCGAAGAAGGAGTCCTCGAGGCCGACCGCCTCGAGGCCGAGCAGATCGCACCAGATCTGGGAGAGGGTCGCCTCCAGGGAGCCGGCGGGAAGTTGAGGAGCGACCTTGGGGCGTGCCGCCTGCGGCGCCGGCAGCGCCCGGCGATCGACCTTGCCGTTGGGAGTGAGCGGAAAGGACTCCAGGCGCACCAACCTCGACGGCACCATGTATTCGGGCAAGGAGCGCCGCGCCAGGCCGCGCAGAAGGTCGACGTCGAAGCTCTCCTCGGCGGTGACATAGGCCACCAGCTCGGCCTCCCCACCGCCGTCCCGACGCGCCACCGCCACCGCCTGGGTGACTCCCGGTACCGCGCTGAGCACGCTCTCGACCTCGCCGAGCTCGATGCGGTGGCCCCGGACTTTGACCTGGTGGTCGAGGCGGCCGAGGAACTCGAGAACGCCAGCAGACCGCCAGCGCACCAGATCGCCGGTGCGATAGAGGCGCGCCCCGGGCGCCCCGCCGCCGGGCTGGCCGGCGAGGGGATCGGGCACGAAGCGCTCGGCGGTGAGGGCCGGCCGTTGCAGGTAACCGTCGGCAAGCCCGCGCCCGCCGATCAACAGCTCGCCGGCGACGCCGATCGGCAACGGCTCACCGTGACCGTCGAGCACCAGCAGCCGGGTGTTGCGAATCGCCCGCCCGAGGGCCACGCTACCCTCGCCGGCGATCTCCCCAGAAACCGGCTGACAGGCCGACCAGACGGCGGTTTCGGTGGGGCCGTAGAGATTCCACAGCGCCCGGCCCCGGGGCAGGAGCTCGGCTGCGAGATCGCCGGGCAAAGCCTCGCCACCGCACAGCATCGCGAGCTGCGGGCGGCCCCGCCAACCGGCTTCGAGCAACATGCGCCAGGTCGCCGGAGTCGCCTGCATGGCATCGGCTCGGCAGGTGTCGAGGCGCCGCGCCAAGGCCTCGCCATCGCTGGTCTCATCGCGTCCGGCGACCTCGACGCGGCCACCGACGATCAACGGCAGGTAGAGCTCGAGGGCCGAGATGTCGAAGGACAGGGAGGTCACCGCCAGCAGGCACTGACCCGCCGCGAGTCCCGGCTCCTCGGCCATCGCCAGCAGGAAGTTGCGCAGCGCCCGGTGCGGCACCACCACCCCCTTGGGGCGCCCCGTCGAGCCCGAGGTGTAGATGACGTAGGCGGTGTCTTCCCCGGCCAGCGGCCGCGGCCGCGGAGCGTCGGCGACGGGATCTCCGGACGCCGCCTCGGCGAGGTCGAGCACCGGAACGCGATGGGGCGGCAGATCGTCGGCCCGCGCCGCCTCGCTGAGCACCAGTCGCAGACCGGCGTCCTCGATCATGTAGCTCAAGCGCTGGGCCGGAAAAGCGAGGTCGAGGGGCACATAGGCGGCGCCCGCCCGCAGCACGCCGAGGAGGGCGACGAGCAGACGCGGACTGCGCGCCACGGCGACTCCGACCCGATCGCCGGGCCCGATGCCGCGCCCGCGCAAGCGCTCGGCGAGGCGTTGACTGGCGCGGTCGAGGTCGCCGTAGCTCAAGACCTCGTCACCGCTCGAGACGGCCGCCTGGCCGGGATGCGCCGCCACCCGCGCCGCGAACAGCTCGAGGAAGGTTTCACCGGAGTCCTCGCGCAGGGTGTCGTTCCAATCGACAAGGATCTGCCGGCGCTCCTCCGACGACAACAGCGGCAGGCGGCCAAAGGGCTCCTTGGGACGGGCCACGAGCTCGCCCAGAAAGCGCCCGAAGCTCGCCGTCCAGCGCTCGACGGTGGCCTGGTCGAAGAGCTCGCGGGCATAGGTGAAGGAGCCCACCAGCTCACTGCCGCGGGTCGCCATCGCCAAGCTGAGATCGAAGGCCGCGGCCTGCGGATCGAGGGCGCGACGCTCGAAGCGCAGCGGCCCGAGCTCGAGGGTGGCCCCGGCCTCGCCGAGGGCGAAGGCCCCGAGATCGCCACCGCCGGTACGACCCCGGGCGTAGGAGAAGAAGGCCTGAAAGAGCGGCGAGCGGCTGGCATCGCGCTCCGGATGGAGCTCCTCCACCAGCCGCGGGAAGGGGTAAGCCTGATGCTCGACGGCCCGCCGGACGCGCTCCTTGAGGTCCGCCGCCAGGCGTTCGAAGGAGGGCTCGCCGGTGAGATCGGCGCGTAGGGTCAAAGGGTTGACGTAGTACCCCACCAGCCGACGGCTGGCGCGATCCCGACCCGCCGCCGGCGCCCCGACGCAGAAAACCCGCTGCCCCGAGAGGCGGCCGAGGAATGCCTGGTAGGCGGCCAGCAGAGCGACAAAGGGAGTCACCCCCTGGCGGCGGCACCAGGCCGCCAGCTCGTCGCCGGGGACGCGAAAGCGCTCGACTCCAGCGGTGAAGCGCTGCACCGGTGGTCGCGACCGGTCGAGGGGCAGCTCGAGAGCCGCCGGCAGCGGATCGAGCTCGTCATGCCAGAAGCGGCCGAGCTCGGGATCGGGCTGCTGGGCGGCGACCAGCTCGGAGTAATCGCCGGTCAAGGGCGCGAGCTCTGCCGCGGGCTCGGCGAGGAGCCGCGCCAGCTCAGCAGCGACGATCGCCAAGGAGCCGAGGTCCGCCACCAGATGGTGGAAGACGAAAAGCAAAATCGGCGGTTCACCGGGCCGGTCGATCCAGCGACAGCGCGCCAGGCGATCGCCGCTGGCGAGATCGAAAGGTCGCCTCGCCTGACGCTGCAGCTCGCCGTCGAGGTCGCGGCCGTCGCCGGCGAAGGAAGCGGTCTCGAGCTCGCCGGGAGCCGCCGCCACCCGCAGCCGCGGCTCCCCCTCGACCTCCACCACCCCCGCCCGCAGCAGCCGATGGCGCTGCGTCAGGCGCTGCCAAGCGTCCGCGAGGGCATCGCGGGAGACCCCGGCCGCCACCTCTCCGGCGAAAGCGATGTGGTAGGCATCGCGGCCGGGGTCGACCTTTTCGAGAAACCACAGGGCGCGTTGCCCGAGGGAGAGATCCATCTCCTCGGGCCAGGCCGGCGCCGGCTCGCCAGCGATCTTGTCCTGGACAGCGGGCTCCTCGACCGCCGCGGGCTCCTTCGCCGGAGTCGCCGCGATCAACTCCGCGAGACGCTCCAGGGAGGGACTCTCGAAGAGCTCTTCGAGGGGCAAAGCGACCCCCAGGGAAGCCTCCACCTCGCCGCGCAGCTCGAGGGCGGCGAGAGAGTCGAGGGGCAGCGGCGTGTCGGGCCGGATCTCCTCCTCGGCGACCTTCAGCAGGCGCGCCGCGAGGGTCGTCAGGCCGGCGATCACCGCCCGGCGGCGCGCGGCCCGCGGCGCCGGCTCTTCGGCGCCGGCGGCGGCCGGCCAGGAGGCCAGCACCTCGACCTCGCCCTTCAACCAACGGCGCCGACTCAGGCGCCGCTGCACCTTGCCGCTCGAGGTCTTGGGAATCGAGCCCGCCTTGAGCAGGACGACGAGCGCCGGCTCCACCTGATGCACCTCGACAACGGCGCGGCGGACCGCCGCGAAGACCTCCGCCGGCTCGACCTGACGGGCGCTGCGCTCGACCTCCTGCAGCACCACCAAGCGCTCCTCGCCTTCGACGGTGTGAGCTACGGCGGCACCGCAGCCCGGCCGCAGCGCCCGGTGGCTGCCCTCGACCGTCAGCTCGATGTCCTGGGGGTAATGGTTGCGCCCGCGCAGAATGATCAGGTCCTTGAGGCGACCGGTGACGAACAATCGCTCGCCATCGCTGAAGCCGAGGTCGCCGGTGCGCAGGTAGGAGGCCTCCGGCTCACCCGCCAGGCGCGCTCCGAAGCACTCGGCGGTGGCCTCGGGACGGCGCCAGTAGCCACCGGTGACGCTGGGTCCTGCGAGCCAGATCTCCCCCACCTCTCCCGCCGCCCGCGGTTGCCCCGTGGCGGGATCGACGATCGCGATGCGCTGGTCGCCGGCGACCACCCCGGAAGCCACCAGGTCTCGCCCGCCGGGCGCTTCGATCGCCTGGCCTTGCTCGAGGGCCTCGGCCTCGAAGGGCCGCACCCGCGGCGCCTCGGCCACCGGCTCGCCGGTGACGAAGAGGGTGCCCTCGGCCAGGCCGTAGCAAGGTAGGAAGGCACGGCGATCGAAGCCGCAGTCGGCGAAGGCCGTCGCGAAGCGCTCGAGGGTTCCGGCGCGCACCGGCTCGGCGCCGTTGAAGGCCACCCGCCAGCTCGTCAGGTCGAGGCCGGCGCGCTCCGCCGGCGGAATCTTGCGCACGCACAGGTCGTAAGCGAAGTTCGGTCCACCGCTGGTGGTGGCGCCGTAGCGACCGATCACCTCGAGCCACAGGCGCGGCCGCTGCAGGAAGGCGAAGGGCGACAGCAGGTAGCAGGGCGCACCGACGTACAGAGGCTGCAGCACGTTCCCGATCAACCCCATGTCGTGGTAGAGCGGCAGCCAACCGCAGATCACCGACTCCCGGGATTGATCGAAGGCACGGCGAATGAGCTCCTCGTTGTGGAGCAGATTGCCGTGCGAGACCATCACTCCCTTGGGAGCCGAGGTCGAGCCCGAGGTGTACTGCAGGAAGGCCAGGGTCGAGGCCTCGACGCTCGGTTGGCGCCAGCTCTCCGCCGCCGCCAGCGGGACCTCGTCGGTGGCCAGCCAGTGGATCGCCGCCAGGTCCGGCAGGTCGCCGGCCAGGGCGGTGAACTTGGCCTTCAAGCCGGCGGTGGTCAGGGCGACGGCGGCGCGCGCGTCCTGCGCCACCGTCATCAGGCGCGGCAGGCTGCGCCGCGAGCGCGGCGGGTAGCCCGGCACCGCCACCACGCCGGCATACAGGCAGCCGAAGAAGGCGGCGACGAACTCGATCCCCGGGGCGTAGAGCAGCATCGCCCGCTGGCCGCCGAGGCCGGCGGCCTGGAGGGCCGACGCGATCGCCCGCGCCCGGCGATCGAGATCACCGAAGGTGAGCGTCGCCTCGGCCTCTCCGGCGTCGTCGAGGAAGGTGTAGGCGCGCTGCTCGGGAAGCTCCCGGGCACGCTCCGTCAGCAAATCCACCAGGCTGGACCAACGCATGAATTCAGCCACCATCGGAAAAGGCCCCTTTCTCCGACCGGCCGCTCAAACGGCGGCGAACCGCGGCGTCGCGACCGGCGAGAACCAGGCGACGTCGAGGCTTCCGACGGAGCTGCCGCCGGGCAGGAATCGCGGGATCTCGTCCCACACCGGACTGCCTTCACGGCCCAAGGCCGAGAGCAGGCGGGCGCTGAAGCGCGGCATCAGCGGAGCGGCCAGCAGGGCCAACGTCTTGGCCGCCAGTACTTCGAGGGCGAGGGCCGTGCGCCACTCTTCGTAGCGCCCCGGGAGGGCCCGCCAGTGCTCCTGACCACTGCCGAAGCGATGCGCCTCGCGCACCACCTCGGAGAGCACCCGCGCCGCCCGCTGGGGCGAGAAAGATGCCGCCTCGTAGGCCTCGGCGGCGTCCGCCGAGAGATCGATCAGGGACTGGAAAAAGCTCTGCTGCTCGGCGGTCCAGCCGCCGGTGCTGGGCACCACACCTTCGACCTGAGCGAGCTTGCGACCTAGCGAGCGCAGCCAGCGCTCCCAGCCGTCCATCAGCTCGCGCCGCGCCGTTTCGCGCAGGCCGGCGAGGGTGAAGTTGCTCTGCTCGCGCTCGGGACCGTCGAAGGCCAGGCAGTAGCGCGCCACGTCGACGGGTACCTCCGCCAGCAGCTCCCGCGCCCACATGGCATGGTTGCGGCTGGTGGAGAACTTTTCGCCCTCGTAGCGATAGAACTCGTTGGTCACGAAGGTCGTCGGCAACCGCAGGCTGTCGTCGAAGGCCATGAAGATGGCGGGGAACAGCACGGCGTGGAAGTAACCGTTGTCGAAGCCGAAGAACTGCACGACCTCGGCCTCTGCGGAGCGCCAAAAGGCATCCTCCGCCTGCTCACCGAGCTCGCGTGTCGCCGCCAGGTAGCCCGGCGCCATCTCGAACCAGACGTAGATCGCCTGGTCCTCGAAACCCTCGACCGGCACCGGGATCCCCCAGTCACTTTGCTGGCTGACGGCGATGTCCGGTAGGCCGTCGGAGAGCATGACGTCGCACAGGGAGCGCAGATGGGCTCCCATCTGCACTCCGTCCCAGTAGCGCTCGAGGCGCTCGGCGAAAGGCGCCAGGGGGAAAAAGAAGCGCTCCTGTGGGCGCAGCTCGGGCTCCCCGCCACAGCGCTTGCAGGAGGGATCGTGGAGCTCGGCGCTGTCGTTGGGGCGACCGCAGGCCTCGCAGGCATTGCCGTTCGAGGAGGCACCGCAATGGGGGCAGGAGCCGACCACGTGGGCCTCGAACAGGAAGCGCTCGCAGGGCACGCAGTAGAGCGTCGGCGCTTGCCGCTTGACGATCGCGCCGCGGTCGACCAGGCGAGCGAAGACCTCGGCGGTGAGGGCGCGGTGATGGGTCGAGGTCAGGGGCCGGGCGAAATGGCTGATCTCGATGTCGGCCTGGCGCAGGGTTTCGACGATCGCATCGCCGAAACGGTCCGCCACCTGACGCGGCGTCTGGCCGAGGACCGCCCCCTTGGTCTCGGTGTAGCTCTGATGATCGTCGGCACCGCTGAGATAGGCCGCCTCGCGACCGCGCTGCCGGCAATAGCGAGTGAAGATGTCGGCGCCGAGATAGGGCCCCGAGAGGTGACCGACGTGGAGGTCGCCGTTGGGCGTCGGCGGGGTCGCTGTCACCAGCACCCGTGCAGCCTGCTCATCGCTGGCCAGCGCCGCGCGGTTGCGGCGCACCGCCTGCTCCATGTCCTCCCAGCAGAGATCGAGAAAGAGCAGCTCGTCGCTCTGCGAGAGATTGGTCAGCTCGTGCTCGGCGAAGGGCTCCATCAGGATGACGTCGCCGGGACCGACCTCGCGGCTCTGATCGTCGACCCTCATCCGGCCACGCCCCTGGACGATCACGAAGCTCTCGTGCTCCTGGTGCTTGTGGGCCCGCGCCGTGCCGCCCGGCGGCACCACCCCCCAGGCGGTGAAGAAGGGCGTCTCGCTGACCCCTTCCCAGGGGTAGACTTGCTGGCACTGAATGCCGTAGGCGCGGTAGAACTTCTCCGGATCGACCCCCTGGATGTGCAGTGGCGCCTTCCTCATGATCCCGCCGCCTCGGCCTCGGGCCGGGTCAGAGACCGCGGCCGGGGCACGCCACGCAGCGAGTCGAGGATCTCCATCGAGCGCGCCGGCAGGGTGGACAGCAGGGTGTCGCTCAGGCCGTGGGTGTCCTCACAGAATCCCTGCAGGAAGATTCCCGGCGTGAAGTCGTCGCTGGCCATCACGCGGTAGTTGCGGTCCACCAGGTAGTGGCCGCCGGCATCGCGCTCGAGATGGTCGCCAAGGGCCTCGAGCAGGCGGTGGTTGCGCGGCCGGTGATAGCCGGTGGCGAGCACGGCGCCATCGACCTCGAGGAACTCGAAGGCCTCGTCCACCAGATTGAAGAACCGCAGGGTGGCGCTGTCGCGACCGTCGGCGATACCGCGCAACTCCAGGAAGGGACGAATCTTGACCCGCTCGTCGCCTTCGACCCGACGCTGGTACAAAGCCTCGTAGATCTCCTGGATCAGGTCGAGGTCGACGGCCGAGTAATTGGTGTCCATGTGCGCCGACAGCACCGTGTCGCGCTGCCGTGGCGACATCTCGTAGAGCTTGTCCACCATCTCCGGAAAGAAGATCTCGTTGACGAAGTGGCTGTCGTCCGCCGGCTTGTAGGCGAAGCGCCGGACGGTGGCCGTGACTTCGGCATTGGGATAGTGGGTGTAGAGGTATTGAAAGACCTCCGCCGCGGTCTGCCCGGACCCCACCACCGCGAAGCGGTGCGGTGCCTGCCGATCGAGGAACTTGCCGGTCATGGCGGTCAAAAAGTCTTTCGAGTGGAAGACCCGCTCGCTGCCCTCGAGATCGACCCCCGGCGGCAGGAAGGGAATGCCACCGGTGGCGACCACCAGGTTCTTCGCCAGCACCTGGTGAAGCTCACCGCTGGCCTCGTCGCGGGCGCTCACCCGCAACAGCTCGACCCGCTCACCATCCGCCGAGGTCACCGGCTCGACGCCCTCGACCCGGACGCCGTACTGCACCTGGTCGTCGAGCTGCTGCGCCACCCAGGCGTAGTAATCGCAGAACTCGATGCGCGTCGGGAAGAAGTTGCGCAGGTTGATGAACTGATCGAGGCGCCCCTTCTCCTGCAGGTATCTGAGGAAGGTGTAACGGCTGCCGGGATCGCGCAGCGTGGAAATGTCCTTGAGGAAGGAGAGCTGGATCCGGGCATCCTCCATCAACATGCCGGGATGCCAGGCAAAGCCCGGTTTGCTCTCCAGGAACAGAGTCGAGAGACGCTCACCGCGCCTTTCGACGAGCTCTTCTTGGACCGCCGCCGCCAGGGCGAGATTGGATGGGCCGAAGCCGATGCCCAGGAGGTCGACGGGATTGCGCTGATCGAAGGGATGGGATGACGCTATTCGCATTCGCCTATTTCCATTTCTGAATTCCTAGAGCGAGGTGGCTCGCCGCAGTTGTCGGCGCCTCCCCTACGAAGCCCGTCAAGGCATGGCCATGAATCTATATTCACCTTATCATGATCATGCTTTTATGCGCCTGAAAATACATTTGACTGCATCTATTCAATAAATCTCACAGACCACAAGTGCCAACCCTCTGCCCTACCGGGACAGACTCGAACCCAGCGCCGGCTGCGGCTGCGATTCGGGCAACTCGTGACTGGTACCGCTGAACCGCAGGCGGCCGTCCTCGAGCTTGACGAGGCGATCGGCCAGGTGGAAGTAGCGATCGTCGTGCGAAATCGCCAGCACGGTCTTGCCGCGCGCCTTGAGGTCCGGAAGCACCCGGCGGTAGAAGACCTCTTTGAAGACCGGGTCCTGGTCGGCGGCCCACTCGTCGAAGACATAGATCTGGCGATCTTCGAGATAGGCCGTCAGCAGCGCCAGGCGCTTGCGCTGCCCTTGGGAGAGATCCGTCGCCGAGAGCTGGCCGTCGCGAATCTCCACCTTGTGGTCGATCTGCAGCTCGCGCAGATAGCGGCCGGCTTGCTGATCGAGATCCGGCGCCTCGAGGCCGAGCAGGCGATCGAAGAGATAGAAGTCCGAGAAGACCACCGAAAAGAGCTGCCGGAAGTCATCCCGATCAGTCTCCGTCACCGGCTGGCCATCGAGCAGGATCTCGCCGCGCTCGGGAGCGTAAAGGCCGACGAAGACCTTCGCCAAGGTGGTCTTGCCGCTGCCGTTGCCACCCACTAGAAACACCAGCTCGCCGGGTTCGAGGGTGAGGTCGATGGGGCCGAGCTCGAAGGGATGATCCTGACCTTCACGGTGATAGGTGTGGGTGACGCCGCGAAACTCGATGCGCTGCCACGAGCGCGCCGGCACCGCCGGCGGGCGCGGCGCTCCGCCGGCCGCGCCATCGAGGCTGAAGCCCAGGCTGGCGACCTTCTGCGCCGACACTTCGGCCATGCCGAGGGCCGGAATCGAG
Source organism: Acidobacteriota bacterium (assembly GCA_039028635.1). Classification (NCBI taxonomy): domain Bacteria; kingdom Pseudomonadati; phylum Acidobacteriota; species Acidobacteriota bacterium. The sequence goes on along the minus strand of JBCCHV010000018.1, from coordinate 8,421 downwards.
TCGAGGAGCGCCTGCAGCGGCCCCATCAGGAACAGCAGCACCAGAGTGAAGCCGGTGAGCACGGCGCGGTCGGCGCCCAGAAAATCCGGCCGGGCGAAGAGCAGCACCCCGATGACCACGAAGATCAGCAGCCGTCCCCAGGCCTCCGCGGCGGAGTAGATCAAGGCCGCCTTGACCCGCAGCTTGCGGGCGAGATCGGCGACGCCGGCGAGCAAGCGACCGAAAACCCGCCGCCTCGGCCGGTGCAGGCGCAGCTCCTTGCCGCCGCGAATCAAACCCTCGAAGTAGCCGAAGAGATGGTCCTGCTGCTCGCGAGCGGCGTGGAACTTGCGCATGCCGAGCTGCGCCGGCACGAAGTAGGTGACGATGCCGATCAGCATCGCCACCAGCAACATGCCGAGCAATCCCTGATCCAGGAAGCCGAGATAGATCAGGCAGCCGGCGATGATCGAGCCGTTGAGGCAGATCGGAGGCACGAAGATCAGCGCCTGGGAGATGGCGTTGATGTCGTCCGTCAGGGTGGCGAGAAGGCGATTCGGACCGAGCTCCTCGATGCGCCGCAGGGGGGCCGCCGAGATCTGCCGGCTGAGATCGACTCGCAGCTCGCGCACCACCCCCTGGCCGAGGTTGGCGAGCAGCACGACGGATGTCACGCGGGTGAGGGTGATGAGAGCGCAGAGGGCGGCGAAGGTCCAGCCGATGGCCGCCATCTTGGGGCCTTCGGCATTGAGGGCGGCGTTGATCAGAGCGACCAAGCCGACACTCAAGACTCCGCTGAAGATACCGATCGCCGCCGCCGCCGCCAAAATCCAGCGAGCTCGGCCGGACTGGCCAGCCACGAAGCGCAGGAACTTCATCGCCTTCCCCTTTCGTCCAACGAAAGCATCTCACCGCTTCTCAGAGCTCAAAACTTCGGCCCTAGTGATATACTTCTATCACAATTTTTATCTATCAACATCAACTCGATTTCATAATCGAGATTTCACAAATGAGGAAGTGATCCATGAGCGACTTGGTGGAACGGTTGACCAACCGCCAGAGCATCGAAGCGAGTCTGCGGCCGGAACCCAACCTCGAGCTCTTCAAGGCCTGCATCGATCGCGGCTACGTCCATCTCAAATTCACCGAAACGCGCGGCGGCACGGAGCTCGGCGTGCGCCTCGACGATCAGGCCAGCAACCTCGCCGAGGCCGACTTCGAGGCCGGCGAGGGCACCGTCCACCTGTGCGGCGACCTGACCCTCGACTACGTGCGGGTGCGCTGCCACGGCAGCATCGACCTCGCCACCTTCAAGGGCACCGGCTACCTCGAGAAGCTACCGGCGGAGGCCGGCGAGGATTCCACCGTCAATTAGCGGTTGTCCCATCGCCCGCTCCCTGGAGCAGAAAACCGTGCGCTAGCCCACACACGGGCTCCGAGGGCGAAAGCCCGAGGCGGCGGCGCAAGCCGCCGAGGAAGGGGGTGAAGGCGCACGACATGTGCGTGCGCCTGAGGGGGGCGCCTTTAGCCCCCCTGAAAACGACAATCGCGGTAGCACCGGGGCTGCGTTCCCGGTAGGATCGCTCCCCTATGGGAGCACAATGAAAGGGGTCGTCACCGCGATCCTGGGCGGTGGGCAGGGCACCCGTCTCTGGCCGCTGACCCGCGACCGCGCCAAGCCGGCGGTCCCCATCGGGGGCAAGTTCCGGCTGATCGACATTCCGATCAGCAACAGTCTGCACGCCGGCATCGATCGGGTCTATGTGATGACCCAGTTCAACACCGCCAGCCTGCACCGCCACATCGCCCAGACCTACCGCTTCGACGCCTTCAGCCAGGGCTTCGTGCACATCCTGGCGGCCGAGCAGAGCCTCGACAACCGGGATTGGTACCAAGGCACCGCCGACGCCGTGCGCCAGAACATGCGCCGGCTGCAGAGCGGCAAGCCGCGGCCGCAGGACATTCTGATTCTGTCCGGCGACCAGCTCTATCTGATGGACGTCGCCGGCTTCGTCACCAGCCACCGCGAGCGCGACGCCGACTTCTCCGTCGCCGTCAAGCCGGTGACCGCCGAGGAGGCCCACGGCCTTGGCGTGATGCGCCTCGACCGCAGCGGCCGCATCGTCGAGTTCGTCGAGAAGCCGCAGGACCCCGAGACCATCGCTCGCTTCACCCTCGACCGGGCCACCGTCGACAGCCTGGGTCTCGACGCCGAGCCCGGCATGCTGCTCGCCAGCATGGGCATCTACATCTTCCGCAGCGCAGCCCTGGCCGAGCTCCTCGACGGCAATCAGGACGACGACTTCGGCCGCGAGGTCATCCCCGCGGCCCTCGACAGCCACCGCGGCTTCGGCTTTCTCCACAACGGCTACTGGCGCGACATCGGCACCATCGGCAGCTTCCACGAAGCCAACGTCGAGCTCACCCTGCCGATGCCGGAGCTCAACCTCTACAGCCCGGACCGACCGATCTACACCCACCCGCGTTTTCTTCCCGGCTGCAAGCTGAGCGACTGCCAGGTCAGCCAGTCGATCCTCGCCGACGGCGGCATCATCGCCGGCAGCCGGGTGGCGCGCTCGATCATCGGCATCCGTTCGCTGATCCGGGCCGGCTCTGTGATCGAAAGTAGCGTGGTGATGGGAGCCACCGCCTACGAGCATCGCAAGGAGGCGACGGTGCCCCTCGGCATCGGTCGCGACTGCCACATCCGCGGCGCCATCGTCGATCTCGACAGCCGCATCGGCGACGACTGCCGGCTGATCAACGAGGCCGGCGTGGACCACGCCGACGGCGACGGCTACTCGATTCGCGACGGCGTCATCGTGGTCCACCGCGGCGCCACCATCGCCCCCGGGACGACCGTCTAGGCAACGCCCGTGAAGATCTGCCTCGCCGCCTCCGAGGTCGCCCCTTTCGCCAAGACCGGCGGCCTGGCGGATGTCGTCGCGGCCCTGTCGCGGGATCTCAGCCGGCGCGGCCACGACGTCCGCACCTTCCTGCCCTTCTACTCGCGCATCGACCTCGGCGAGGCGCCGCTCCACGCGGTCGAGTTCCTGCAGCGCATTCCCCTCGACATCGGCCGCCAGCGCTACCACTTTTCGGTCGCCACCACGCCGCTCCCGGACTCGTCCCTGTGGGTCTATTTGATCGACTGCCCGGCGCTCTTCCATCGCTCGAGCCTGTACGGCAACGACCCCGACGAGCACCACCGTTTCATCCTGTTCAGTCGCGCCGTGCTGGAGAGCTGTCAGCGCATGGGGTGGGCGCCGGAGGTGGTGCACGCCAACGACTGGCACACCGGCCTGCTGCCCCTCTACCTGCGCAGCCTCTACGGCTGGGATCGCCTGTTCGCCGACACCAAAACGCTGCTCACCATCCACAACATCGCCTACCAGGGCATCTTCCCGGGCTCCATCCTGCCGGACCTCGGTCTCGGCGACCATGCGCGGCTGCTCCACCAGGAGGACCTGGCAGCGGATCAGATCGGCTTCCTCAAGACCGGCATCCTCTACGCCGACGGCCTCTCCACGGTCAGCCGCACCCACGCGCGGGAGATCCAGACGGAGCGCTACGGCTTCGGCCTCGACCGCCTGCTGCGGGCGCGCTCGGACCGGCTGGTGGGCATCGTCAACGGGGTCGACTACGGCGACTGGGATCCGGCGGGGGATCCTCACCTGCCCCACCCTTACGGTGCCGACGATCTCGACCCCAAGGAGAGCAACAAGCAGCACCTGCTGGAACAGCTCGCCATGCCCTACCGCCAAGGCCTGCCACTCCTCGGTGTGGTTTCGCGGCTGACTCACCAGAAGGGCTTCGACCTGACCTTCGAAGCGCTCCCCGAGTGCCTGGCGGCGGGCCGCGCCCAGCTGATCGCGCTGGGCACCGGCGAACGCTCCGTCGAGCGCTTCTTCCAGGGCCTGCAGCAGCGCTTTCCCGGCCAGGTTTGCTTCATCCGCGCCTACAGCAACGAGCTCGCCCATCTCATCGAGGCCGCCGCCGACATCTTCCTGATGCCGTCCCGCTACGAGCCCTGCGGCCTCAACCAGATGTACAGCCTGAAGTACGGCACCCCTCCGATCGTGCGTCGCACCGGCGGCCTGGCGGATACGGTCGAGCCCTGGGACGGCAGCCGCCGGGAGGGCACCGGATTCGTCTTCGAGCACGCCGACGTCCAGGGCTTCCGCTGGGCCCTGAATCAGGCCCTCGAGGCCTACGGCGACCGCGCGGGCTGGCGCCGGCTGCAGCAGAACGGCATGGCCCAGGACTTCTCCTGGCAGCGCCAAGGGGCCCTCTACGAAGAGCTCTACCGTCGCCTCGCGAGTTGAGGCCGACGGCCACCGCGGATCGCTATAATCTTGAAACTCAAAAGACCAGCTCGAGCCGACCTTCTCAACCGCACTCCGCTGCAAGGCCGTATGCCCAAGAATCTGCTGCGTTACCCACCCGCTTCACTCCTCGCAGCAGCTCGAGCGAGGCCGCGATGGGTCGACGCTGACGGATGCCTTGCGCCTTCAGAAACCCACGACCGTCCGCCAGGAGAGCTGGTGGGAGGGTCGGCCTAGCGAGGAGGGGCCGTGCACGTTCTGTTCGTTGAACCAAGCTTTCCCTACAACCAGAAAAAGCATGTGAAGGCCCTCAAGGAGGTCGGGGCCCGCGTCACCGGCATCGGCGAGCGCCCCCTCGCCTACCTCAGCGACGACCTCAAGTCGTGGCTCGACGGCTACGAAGAAGTGCGCTCGGTGGTCGATGAAGGGGCGATGCTCGAGGCGGTGCGGCGGATCCAGAAGCGCGGCCCCTGGGTCGACCTGCTGGAGGCCACCGTCGAGGCCCACATCCTGCCCGTCGCCAAGGTGCGCGAGGCCTGCGGCATTCCCGGCACCTCGGTGCGCACCGCCTGGCTGTGCCGCGACAAGCCGGCGATGAAGGAAGCGCTGCGCCAGGGCGGCATTCCCTGCGCTCAGTCGACCGGCGCCGAATCGCCGCCGGAGGCCCGCGCCTTCGCCGAGCGCGTCGGTTATCCGCTGATCTTCAAGCCGCGCAGCGGCGCCGGCGCCGCCGGCACCATAAGGGTCGACGACGACCGCGGCCTCGAGCGGGCGATTGCCGAGCACCGCCTGGCCCACGGCGGCTCCGTCGCCATCGAGGAGTTCATCGAGGGCCACGAGGGCTTCTGGGACACCCTTTCGGTGCGCGGCGAGCCGCTTCACGAGTTCATCTCCCACTACTACCCGCGGGTCCTCGACGCCATGCGCAGCCGCGAGGTCAATCCCTACCTGGTGACCACCAACCGCCTCGAGGCGGAGAGCTACCAAGAGGTCCGTCACCTCGGCCGCAAGGTCATCGAGATCCTCGGCATCGGCACCTCCGCCACCCACATGGAGTGGTTCTTCGGCCCCAAGGGCCTGAAATTCTCGGAGATCGGCTGCCGGCCACCGGGGGTCGGCGTGTGGGACGTCTACTCCGCTGCCAACGACATCGACGTCTATCGTGAATGGGCCATGACTCTGGTTCATGGGCGCCGCGGAGAGGATGCGTCGCGCCGCTTCTCCGCCGGCATGATCGCCCTGCGCCCGAGCGGCGACGGCCGCATCGCCGGCTACGAGGGCATCGACGAAATGCAGAACGCCTTCGGCCAGTGGGTGATCGACGCCCACCTGCCGCCGCCGGGCAGCCCGACCCAGCCGGTGGAGGCGGGCTACATGGCGAACGCCTGGGTGCGCATGCGCCACCCGGACTACGACGAGCTGCGCCGCATCTTCGACATCGTCGGTCGCAAGGTGAGGGTCCACGCCCATTAAGGACTGGCCTTCGGGACTGCGCTCTTCTGCTGCGCCTGGAAGAGCTGTGCCTGAGAGAAGGGTCGGCTCCTCGCTGAATCGCCGAAGCGGGCCTCCGGCCGGCCAGAGGTGCCCCTGGGAGGGAGCGCGATGACCATCGAGATCGGTTTCCTGCTAGCCCTGCTGGCCGGCATGGTCTACCTGTTTCTCACCGAGAAGCTGCCCGTCGACCTGACCGCCTTCGCCGGCCTGGTGATCCTCACCCTCACCGGCTACCTCACTGCCGACGAGGCCTTCACCGGCTTCGCCTCCTCGGCGGTGATCACCATGCTGTCGATCTTCATCGTCAGCGCCGCCCTCCTCCACACCGGTCTCGCCGACATGGTGGGCTCGCGCCTGCACCGCTGGGTCGGCAACCGCGAAGTGCCCCTGATCATCACCTTGATGCTGATCGCCGGCGTGCTCTCGGCCTTCATGAACAACATCGCCGCCACCGCCGTCTTGATGCCGGCGGTGGCCGCCCTGGCGCGGCAAGCCAAGATCCCGCCGTCGCGGCTGTTCATGCCCCTGGCCTTCGGTGCCATTCTCGGCGGCACCACCACCCTGGTGGGCACGCCGCCCAACATCCTGGCCGCGGAAATGCTGCGCGAGCGCGGCCTCGAGCCCTTCGAGCTCTTCGACTTCACCCCCATCGGCCTCGCCATTCTGGCAATCGGCGTGCTCTTCATGACCACCCTCGGCCGGCGGCTCCTGCCGACTCGCGAGACCCATGGCCCGGCCCTCTCGGAGGCCGGCGACCTGGCCCAGGTCTACCAGCTCGACCAAGAGCTCTTCACCCTCCGCATCCCCGAAAGCTCGCCGCTCAACGGCCTGACCCTCGGCGAAGCCAAGCTCGGCACCGCCCTGGGCACTCAGGTGGTGGCCATCGAACGGCGCGGCAAGCGTCGGCCGGCGCCCGCCGCCGACACCCTGCTGCGCGGCGGCGATTCACTCTTCATCCAGGGCCGCATCGCCGACCTGGAAGAGATGCTGCGGCTCAAGAACCTGCGCGTGAGCAAAGCGACGACGGCCGACATCCCGCTGCCTCGCGGCGGCATCGGCGGCGCCCAACTGGCCCTGTCGGCGGGCTCGAGCTTCGTCGGCAAGACGCTCCGTGAGCTCGATTTCCGCAAGCGCTGCGGCCTCGTCGTACTGGCCATCGAGCGTGGTGACGAGCTACTCCTGCGCCAGGTCGGCTCGGAAGTTCTCGCAGCCGGCGACCACCTCCTCGCCCTCGGCCACCGCCGCGACCTCGAAGCGCTGTCCGAGAGCCGCGATCTCGAAGTCCTCGCCCTCGGTTTCAAGGCGCTCTCGCCGATGCGTGACGAGCTCTTCCAGATCGCCATTCCGGAGGGCTCGGCCCTCGCCGGCATGACCCTCGCCGGCAGCCGCCTCGGCGAGCTCTCGGGACCGGCCGTCGCCGGCATCATTCGCGGCGAGGAGATCCTGCTCATCGTTTCTCCGGACGAGGTTCTGCGCGCGGGCGATCGGCTGCTCCTCACCGGCAAGCCATCGCGCATCGTCAGCCTGGTCGAGCTCGGCGATGTCGAGCTCGAAGAGGGCGTCGGCTCGGCCGAACCGGCGGTTTTCGAGTCCGACGAGGTGGCCGTCGTCGAAGCCTCCGTGGCGCCGCGCTCGGCGGCCATCGGTCAGTCCCTCGGCGATTTGCGCTTCCGCGACCGCTATGGCCTTCAGGTGCTGGCCCTGTGGCGCCGCGGCGAGCCGGTGCATCATCGCCTGGCGCGCCTCGCCCTCGAGGTCGGTGACGCCCTGCTGCTGCAGGGCCCGCGGGAGAAGATCGGTCAGCTCGCGGCGGAGTCCGACTTCGTTGTCCTCTCGGCGCGCCACGAAGTGCCGCGCCGCACCCGCAAGGCGCCCTTCGCCCTCGGCGGACTGCTGCTGATGGTCGCCATGGTGATGGCCGGTTTCCAGCCGATTCACGTCGCCGCCTTCACCGCCGCCACGGTGGTGGTTCTGCTCGGCGCCGTCACCATGGAAGAGGCCTACCGGGCGATCGAATGGCGCGCCATCTTCCTGGTCGCTGCGGTGCTGCCGGTGGGGGTCGCCATGGAGCGCACCGGCGCCGCCCAGCTGATCGCCGATCAGGTCGGCGAGCTCGCCGGCCCCTGGGGCCCTTACGCCGTCCTCGGTGCCCTGGTGGTGCTGTCGAGCATACTCAGCCAGGGCCTCGACGGCGCCCCGGCGGTGGTGCTGCTGACGCCGGTGGTGCTGCAAACCGCCGAGGGCATGGGGGTCAGCCCCTACCCCTTCATGATGGGAGCCAGCCTGGCCGCCTCGGCCGCCTTCATGACGCCCTTCAGCCACAAAGCCAACCTGCTGGTGATGGGTGCCGGCGGCTATCGCTCGATGGACTACCTCAAGGTGGGGACGCCGCTGACCATCGTCCTGCTCGCCGTCATGACGGCGATGATCCCGCTGTTCTTCCCGTTCTAGCAGGCTGCTGAAAAAGTCCGCTTCGCGACTTTTCCAACGCTGCTAGCTGTTTGTTCCGAGAGGGGCTACGCGCCCCTCTCCGGCCCAAGAAGCGCGGTTCTTGGGCCTCCTCTCCCGTCGCGGCGGCTGAGCCGCCGCCGAGCCCTTCTGGGCTCGGTCGCAGGTTGCCGAT